>JAJDEX010000171.1 GCA_029259575.1 Planctomycetota bacterium
CAACCGGGATCGACGGTCGTGACCCTGAATATTCCGGGGTTCGGTGAATTCGACGGCACCGTTGCCTGGAACGATGGCAAGCTGGTCGGCATTCACTTTTCCGAAAATCACAAGACACTGGTCAGTCTGATCCGCGAAGCGATGATGCGGGGGTCGGCTTAAACACGATTTGCACCAGCTTGTTGGCGCTCGGGCGCACCCGGTCGTGAACCGGCGTTCTTCAGGTCCGGCTCCACGTCTTCCGGTTGTACGGCGAAAGTGATTTCATAAAGAACAGGAAAAGACTAGAATAATTCCGGATTTGATGACGGCTCGGGGGGACAAAGGGTTCGTCATGGAAGGCTTGATTGTGAATTGTGAAAATCAATGACTATTGATACGGGGGAACAGGCGATTGATATCGACGCCCGGGACATTGACTCCCTGTCGGTCCTGCCGCTTGCCATATTGCCGCTTGAGACCGAGGCCCTGCGCCGCATCCGCATGATCAAGGACAGCCGGCTTGAAAGTGCCATTGAGGTTTTTTCAGGCGAAAGAGTGGGCAGTGGCCTGATCTATTTATCCAGCCTCCGCGACACCTTTCCGCGTGCCACCCTTGATGACTGCGACATGCTGAAGGCGGTTGCCGACCTGCGCAGTTTTGATGTCTACAGCCTGCGTATTTCGCTACGCAATATCGGCATTGAAGTGGATGCCCAGAAACATCTCTGTCTGTCCGAAGCCAAACAGCAGGAATTGCAGGACTATATCCGTCCCTTCACCGAGCGTCTGATCAAACAGATATATGGCGGCTCCGAAACAAACGTTGATACCACCCGAATTGCCACGCTGTTTCATGATCCGGATATCAATGCGGCGCGTGAAAAGCTCAGGAACATTGCCAAAAACCTCTCCATTCCGTTGCAGGACGTGCCGCAGTTTCTTGCCGATTACGGCGATATTTATCTGTCCGTTGCCTATTACCGGAGCTGTCTTGATTCGGTGCAGCCGGTGATTGACGATTTTCTCGCGACCCTCGACGAAATCAAACGCCATCGCGAGATGATGCAAAATCTGGAATTGATGACGGTTTGCAAAAACCTTGAGGGCAAGCTCGGGAAGATGAAGAATGTCCTGGTCAGCCGCTTTGATGCCTTTACCGCCAACACCGATGACATGTGGCAGGACATGAACGCCGAACGGTTCAGCAACTTCAGGCAGATGGTCGAAGACAGCCATTCGGTGCTGGGGGGAATGCTCTGCGTGCTGAGCGTGAAAATGACCGTCTGGAGCGATAATTTCCCGCTCCACAGTATGGCTGGCCCCAGCCGCCGCGCCGACTTCATCATGACGGAAATGCGTCAGGGTCTACTGAACTGACTTTTGCGCCCGATGGGTTGTTCATTCGTCCGGCTGTTCACCACCCGGATCAAACAGCCCGCCCTCCAGATGCTCATGTCCCCAGCGCATGGCCTGAAGCAGCACAGGCTCCAGCGCGCGCCCAATATCGGTCAGGTGGTATTGATATCTGACCGGCCGATACTGATAGGTTTGGCGTTGCACCAGCCCCCAGTTCATCAGTCGTTTAAGCCGCTCGGAGAGAATGTTGCTGGGAACCCGCTCGGCGCTGTTCTGTAATGCCTGAAAGGTGTGTTTGTCATGCCACATCAGGTCGCGGACAATCAGCAGGGTCCATTTGTCACCGACCAGTTCCAGGGTCCGCGCAATCGAGCAGCGTGAGCGAAAATCGTGATCATCGCTTTTCAAAACTTCGGTCATCGGGCCGGGATCCTTGTTGCTGTCGGCTATTGACCTGTCTTAGCACAAGTCACTTGCATTTTTAAAGTGTGTTGACTATTTTGTCACTTTCAAAATTAAAGTGACTATCCATACCTGACCGTGCAAATGAAAGATGAATCATGAACAAATTCGTTTTGGCGAACATTGCGGCAGCTTTGGCGGCCCTGAGTGCGGGTGCTGCCGTGGTCGCGACGCGCCTGGTGGTCGGTGAAATCGATCCGGTGACGTTGGCATTTTACCGCTACATCATTGCGATCATCTGTATGCTGCCGATCCTGCCCTTTGTCTGGCCGAAACAATCAATCCCGTTCCACGATATCCTCCGGATCGCTGCCCTTGGCGTGCTGTTCTTCGGGGTCTTTCCGTGGGCGTTCAGTGCCTCACTTCAGTACACAACGGCGCCCCGTGGTGCCATCGGACTGGCGACCATTCCGATACAAACGTTGATTGTCGCGGTTGTGTTCGGACGCGAACGTCTGGACCGGAAAAAGACCATCAGCGTCAGCCTGGCCTTTGTCGGCATTGTCATTGTATTTGGCCCCGAAGCCCTCGAAGCCCGTGGGTCCAACGTTTTTCTCGGGGATGGTTTGATGCTGCTGGGCGCTTTCAGTGCGGCTCTGTATTCCGTATTCGGGCGGACAACACTTGGCCAATACGGACCGTTGTTCGTTACGGTGCTGCTGATGATGTTTGGCGTTCTTGCCCTGTTGCCGCTGGCGGGCGCGCAAGGGGCTATGGAAGCTCTGCCCGATTTGACCAGAGAAGGCTGGATGGCCTTGCTGTTTCTTGGCACTTTTGGCGGTGCCATCCAGTTCTCCCTGTTCGCCTGGGCCCTTCGCTGGCTGGCACCGACGCGCACCGTGATCTATCTGACACTCAACCCGGTTTCGGCGATGATATTGGGTTTGGCCATCCTTGGAGAAGCCATAACGATGGACCTGGTGGCCGGGTTGATCTTCATTTTGAGCGGAATTTTTATTGCCAACAGGCCAGAGCGGACAGCTGCAAAGGGGGTAACGGAGCGGGCGTGATCGGGAAGGCGCCGTTCAGGCCCTCCCGCTCAGACTCTGGTGGTTAGGCGTCCTCGCGCAGGCTCTTCAAACCAATCCCGGTCGCGGCGAACCCGCCATCGACATTCAGCACGTTGCCGTTGATGTAGCTGGCTTTGTCACTGCACAGGAAAAAGATCGCTTCTGCCAGCTCATTTTCGGTGCCGTAACGTTCAAGGGGAATGGCGTCGTGGTAGTCGGCGCGGATGTCCGGCGTATGGACTTTTTTCGCCATGGCCGTGTCGACCGGGCCGGGGGAGACGGCGTTAACGCGAATGCCTTCATTACCAAGCTC
>JAJDEX010000172.1 GCA_029259575.1 Planctomycetota bacterium
AACGGGTGCGGGACGATCTGCGCGCGAGCACCGAGTTCTGGATGCGCTGGAAGGGACCGATCTCGAAGGTGGCCCAGTCGACGAACGACCGCTACTTGCGCCTTCAGGGTCAGACGGCTGGGCGTGCCAGTTACGGCCGCATGGTCGACCTGATGCTCGCGGAACGCCGGGCTCGCGCCGCAGCCGGCGCGAGTCCTGCGCGCACGAGTGGCGACTAAGGCTTCGCGGTTCCGCCGAAGCGCGGGTGGGGCGCCATCGACACCAGCAACACGGCCCGTTCGGTGCCCACGTTGCGCACCCCATGCGGCTCGCCGGGCGCCGACCAACCCAGGCCACGGGGAGCGACGTCCTGGGTGTCGTCCCCGATGGTGATGGACACCCGGCCTTCGAGCACGAAGTAGAACTTCGTCGCATCGGCGTGCTCGTGCACCTTCTGCTCCTGGCCCGGCTCCAGGCAATAGAGGTCGCAGAACATCTGCGCGTTCTCGAAGAGGTTGATCTTGTTCAGCTTCGCGTCCAGGAAGCTGGCCCGGCCGTTGGTGTCGAGGATGCCCATGGGGGCAGTCTAGCGCACGTCTCCGAACGAGACAGGGCGGGGGAGTCGGGTCCGCCTCAAGGGTGGGGACCCCGGGCGACGAACAATCAGACGTCCCTCCGCTGCCATGGCCGAATCTCCCACAGTCGCCTTCACGCGCTCACCGAGCGCCCTGTTCTCGCCCACCGAGGTTCGCGCCTTGATGGACGTGGAGTTCGAACGAGCCAAGCGCTACGGCTACGCCGTGTGCTGCCTCAGCCTGCGTCCGGATCGATTGAGCGCGATCACGACCGTGCACGGCGAGCAGACGCGCCAGGAGATCCTGAACACGATCATCGAGCTGGTCCGTCGTGGCACTCGTGCCGGTGACCTGTTGGGGTACGTCGTCGAGGACCGCATCCTCATACTGTTGCCCCACACACGGCTCCAGGAGGTGCGCTTCCTCTGCGACCGCCTCCTGGCCGAAGTGAAGACCGTCCGCTTCCAGCAAGAGGACGGGACGACTCACCGCATCACGCTGTCCATCGGCGTCAGCCACAACCAGAACCCCAGCGCGACCTCGTTCGAGACGCTCGATCAGGTCGCTCAGGAGGGCTTGCAGGTCGCGGAGAACTCCGGCGGGGACCGCTGGGCCGAGACCGACCTGTACGACCTGTACGCGCCCAAGGCCCCGTTGCCGGTGGCCGCGCCCGCCCCGATCGCGGGTCCCTGGAACCAGGGGGACTATCGCCAACGGCTCGAGGACATGGTGGCCGCGGACGGCAACCTTGAGACCGCTGCGGCGGCGCTCGCCGAGGAGATCTTGAACCGGGCGATGGCGGAGACCCGTGCCTCACGGGAGGCGGAGGCTTTGGCCCGCGAACAGGAAGCGGGGGCCACCACGCCTTCGAGCGAATACGAACGCGAGATCGACCAGCTGCGCCGGCGCGTGGCCAAGCTGACCTCGTCGTTGGGGGTCACCGAACGGGAGCTCTCCCGTTTGCGCGACGAGGGCTACTCCGAAGATGGCGTCGCCTCGCTCTACCGCACCGTCCAGGGCCTGGACTCTCAGGCCGATCACGGGGAGCTGCGCAAGGACCTGATGAAGAGCATCTTCCAGGCAAACCTGGATTTGCAGGTGCGCCAGGCCGGCTGAGCGGCTCTGTAGGCACTTGCGCGAGCGAACGTGCCCACGAAGACGAAATGAAGCCGCCCGGCAGCTCTGAAGGCTGCCGGGCGGCTTGTGTTGGGGAGCTGCTCCGGAGAGCCGCTCGCGGGTGGGGAGGTGAGCTCAGCGGGGATGCCGCTGCGAGCGCTCGCCCTCGCCCTCAGGGGCAGCTGTTGGTCGTCAACCCGTTCGAGAAGTTGAAGCCGGTGCCACCGGGACCCGTGGGGTCGCGGTACCAGAACTGCCAGTTGTAGGTCGTGCCGGGCATGATCGGACCGGAGCCCGAACCGGGCGAGACGAGATCGATCGGCTGGATCGCGTAGCCGATGAAGTCCGTCGCCACCGGGGGCAGGATGCGGAAGATCTGGGCGCCGTTGACACAGAACGTGCCATCGCCCAACAGGAACTGGCCCTGGCCTTCACCGAAGATGAAGAAGCCGAACTCGTTCGGGGTCGCACCCAGGACGGTCAGGTTGAAGTTGTCGTCACCGAGATCGAGACTCCCGTTGAAACCGATCTGGGCCCCGTTCGAGAACGAGTTGGGGGAGAGCGCACAGTAGTTCGTGGCCGCTTCGGTGCAGTCCTCGACGATCTTCCAGATCTGGCCGCCGGCCTCGACGATGTAGAGCTCCTTGTCGTTGTCCTCGTTGAACGTCGTGATCTGGGAGATCAGGCCGTTCACCGGGTCCAACTCGGACTCGCGATCGACGATGTTCTCGAGCGCGGTTCCGGCACCGTTGAGGGTGCTGGTCCAGATACTGCTCGAGTAGTGGTCGGCGTGGAAGTAGGTCCCGTAGAGGCCGGGGATCGAGCCGCGGTAGACGTAGCCACCGATGACCGAGAAGTGACCGCCCGCGCTCTGCGTGATGCTGCGCACCGGCTCGACGAACGGGCCGTTGGCACATTGACCAGGGTTGGAGCTGATCGCGCCTTCGCGGCAGGGCCAGCCGAAGTTCTCTCCGCCGGTGACCGTGGCGGGAGCGTAGGAGACTTCCTCGCGCGCGTTCTGGCCGACGTCGCCGATCCAGATGTCGCCGTTCAACGAGTCGAAGGTGAAACGCCACGGGTTGCGCAGGCCCCACATCCACAGCTGGTCGTGACCGGCCACGCCGACGTAGGGGTTGTCGGGCGGCGTGTGCGGGAAGGGGATGTCCACGTCCAGGCGGGCGATCGCGCCAAGGATGGTGTTCTTGTTCTGGCCGTTGCCGTAGGTGTCGTTGCCTCCACCGCCGTCGCCCAAGCTCAGGTAGAGCTTGCCGTCGGGGCCGAAGTGGATATCGCCACCGTTGTGGTTGCTGGCCGGCTGGGTCACCGTGAAGATCGTGCCCACCGGCGTGGGCGACGCCACGTTCGAGGTGCTGTCGCCACCGAGCGCCTGGTACTCGACGACGCGTGTCTGGCCGCTGCCGCTCGCGTTGTAGCAGACGTAGAAGTGGCCTTCCTTGGCGTGACCGACGGTCATGTACTCGGGGTGGAAGGCGAGGCCGGTGAGGCCTTGCTCGTTACCCGTCGACACGACACCGATGTCGATGAAGGGCGTGGTGAGGACCGCGTTGCCGTTCGTCCGGTCGATGATCTCGATGCGGCCGGTGTGACCTTCGGCAACGAAGAAGCGCGTGTCGTCGCCGACAGGCTGGGACATGGCCAACGGACGGGAGAATCCCTGGGCGACCAATTCGGTCGTCAGGTTCTGCCCGTAACTCGGGGCGGTCAGGAAGGACGCGGCCAGGCCGGTCGCCAGGGCGCTGGCCAGGAGGGTCGTGTTCGACATGGGTGTGATTGGAGAGGGATGGGTGCGAGTAGCTTCCGGCCATTGTCCCGGGCGCCGAGAGAGAGTGTCAAGGCGCAGACTGTGTCCGGAGTGAATCTAAGGCCCGGAGTGAATCCAGGGTCCGCTGGGGATGCTGGCACCGCGGGAGGACGGCTCGCCAACGAGTTTATCCGGGCGACGTCGGAGGTCACGTACCACTGTGAGAAGATCTCCGCAAGGTTTGCGGAATCGCCCCGAAGTGGACCATTCGATCACGTTGCAGGCACTCAGCGGCCGCCGTCGGGGGCCTTCTTGGGCAGCTTGCCACCCAACGCTTCTTTGAGCTTGTCGCCGGCTTTGGTCTCGAGCTTCTGCTTCTCCTCCTCGACGATCGACTCGAGCTTCTGCTTCTCGTCGTCCAGCTTGGTTTCGAGCTTCTGCTTCTCCTCGTCGACCTTGGTTCCGAGCATGGACTGCGCTTGGTCGACGATGGAGTCGAAGGACAGTCCGCCTTGCAGAAGCGCGGTGACTTCCGCGGGCACTTCCGTATTGGCGGCCAGGAACGACTTCTTCACGAGTTCGTCGACGACCTCGGCGATCAGCTCTTCCGCTTTGCGCTTGCGCGTGGCCTGACCTTCCTCGGTGAGGTCGACGTCGAAGTCCGGCACCTTGAAGTGGTAGACCTCGGCGATGCCCGGTACGCCGCGCAGGTCGAACTCGGCTTCGACGCCAGCGATGTGGATCAGGTCCACCGCCAAGCCCTTGCCGCTTCCGCCAGCGTCTTCGGATCCAGCAGGCTCGGCTGCAGCGCCGCCTTCGAGTTGCTGGCGCAGGTGCTGCACGATCGGGACGAGGTTCGAGTGCTTGCCGTTCTGAACGACGCGCAGCTTGAGCCCGGTCAGATTGATGCGCGGAACGCGAACCGTATCGCCCAGCAGCGACATCGTGTCGACCTCCACGGACGCTTCCCCCAGGTCGAGGAAGGCGGGACCGTCGAAGCCCTTGGGGTTCTGCACGACGAGGTCCTCGAGGCCGACCTTGGACCGACCCAGGCCCAGACCGAGCTGGACTCCGCCGAGCGTGGTGGGAACGCCGAGCGCGGTGGTGCCTCCGAACTCGACCGCCGTGCGCGCGGCGGGCTTGACGGACACGCCGATGGCGATGGCGAGGGCGATGAACAGGACCAGACCCAGGAGGGTGAGGCGGATCACGAGCTTCTTCATGCGCACAGGCTAGCCCGCCTGCGCACCCGTTCCATCTTTCGATCGTGACGCTTTGTGAGTTCTTGGTCGACGGGCCGCAGGGAGCGCTGCCTGCCACGTCGCCGGACCCGGACGTGCGTTCCTGAAACGTGAACGGGGCCGGAGGATCCTGCGATCCTCCGGCCCCGTCTCTGGGTCTTGGAACCCCGATCAGTCGCAGTAGGTGACGGTCAGGCCGGCGGTGAGTCCGGCCTGGATCGGCGTCGAGCCATCACGATAGATCATCTGGTACGTCTTCGTCTTGCCGACGTCGCTGGGCATCACCGTGTAGGGGATGCTCACGTTGCCGCTGGCGTCGATGAAGACCGTCGCGAAGCGAATCAAAGGGGGCAACACCACCAAGCGTCCACCGAGCCAGTCGAGGTCCATCGTGCCGACGCCCTCGAAGAGCACGGCGATCTGGTTCGGCGCGGCGCCGGTGATCTCGAAGGTGAATGCACCACCGGAGACCGAGGGCGTGCCGGTCGTGGTCAGCACCGGGTACTCGCCGTTGCCACGCTGCTTCGCGATGCCGTAGGGGAACGGCGGCGTGCAGACCGTGGTGTCCAGTGCGACCGTGGTGGCCTCCATCTCGACCGGAGCGCTCTTGCCGTGCAGGAGCCACTGGTCGTAGGCGGTCTGCCCGTTGGTGTTCGTCGTGTTCTCGTTCAGGAGGAACTCGATGTACTCCTTCGATGTCGTCTGGTGGTACAGGCGCACGACAGCCGACTCGGCGAACAGCGGGATCGGGAAGGTCGTGTCGTCCCAGTGCTGGTTGTCAGCATAGGTCGCACCGACCACCGGAGCCTGGACCGCATCGAAGTTGACGCCGTTGTAGCCCTGGGGGGGGATCCGGTTGTCCTTCTCGATCGTGTTGTTGAGCACGAAGTGGAACGACTCACCGGCAGGGTTGCCGGTCAAGGAGGCCACGTTGGCATCGAGGCCGTGCTTGACCTCGTAGACGGTCGTGTTGCTGGTGTTGAGCGTTGCGGTGGCCGTGTTGTAACCGCCGTTCTTCTGAATGGTCTGACCGAAGGCGTCCTTCCAGTCGATGCTGATCCACATGCGGCGGCCTTCGCCGTAGCCGGTGGGCAGTTTGTGGCCGGTTCGGTTGACGACGCGCACGTGCAGGTCCCCGCCGTCGGCCCAGGCACTCAGGTCCGCGGCCTCCTGGAGGAAGGCGACGTTGCGTGCGACGGACGCGTCGGCCTCGGCCGAGCTGATACCGGCGTCGAAGGGGAAGAGATCCTGGACCGCCTTGATGACCCAGGAGTTGGCGCCGAGGAACGTGTGCTCGTTGATGTCGGGGCGCGAGGTCAGGCCGAACGCACAGGCCAAGCTCTCGACCGTGGGCATGTGGCAGTCCTGGCAGGAGGCGACCTCGGTCAGGGTGCCACCGAAACGGCCGCCCACGTCCTGGGGCGCGATGGCGAACACCGACTGCTCCCACTCGCTGAACGTGCGCTCGACGGGGAACATGTCCGTCTTGCTGAAGGTCGCGTGCGGCGCGTTCATGGTGTTGACGTCGTACGCGCCACCCGGTTGGGCGTCGTAGACGGGGTTCGACACGTCGTGGCAGTTCGCGCAGAGGCGCGATTCCTGGTGGAACGGCGAGGCCAGGGTTCCATGCAGGTGGATGTTGTCGTCGAGGCCGTAGGGGCCACGGCGCTGATCGTCGGGATCGATCACGTACTGGCCGGTGTGCGCATCGGCACCCGGGGCCAGGGACAAGCCGGCGAGGACCGCCACGTCCTCGATCGGGCTGACGCCGGCGGTGTACACGGGATCGACCATGCGGTGGCAGATCGAGCAAGACACGCCGTCCTGGTCGATGCCGAACGGCTGCAACCCGGAACCGTCCGCGGGGGTCGCGTGGCCCTCGAGGAACCCGCCCGGCGTGTGGCAGCGCATGCAGTACGTGCCCGCTTCGGGTGCGTCCTGGTTGGCGATGGCGAGGGCGGCCCAGAAGATCGGGTCGCGCGTGGCCTGGGCCATCATCGAGCCCTTCCAGTGAGCGTAGTGCCCGTCGCCGAAGGCCCCAGCATCCTCGTGACAGCCCTGGCAGTTCTGGGCCTCCAGGAGGTTGTCGGCCATCGAGCCCGGCTGGCTGCCGGGGAGGGTGAAGTCGTTGGCCGTGGTTCCCACGGGAACCATGACCGGAGCGATCGCCTGTGCGGCGGCGAGCAACGAGAGCACAAGGGAGCTACCGAGGAGAGTTCGGCGGCCCTTGCCAGATGAGATCTGGAGCATGGGAGAGTCGATTGGCGTCGAGTCGAGAGAGAAGTCGGGGAGGAGTTCCCCCTATGGATGTACCGGGTTTGGAGCGCGGAAGCGGGGCTGGAGAAGGTTTTCTTCCCAAGCCGAGACACCGCGAGAGTCCTCGCCCGGTCCTCGGACGTGCCGACCGGCGGAACGGTTCCCCAGGTCTTGGCAGTCCTTCGATCCGACACACTTTCATCGCATCTCGATGTACGCACCTATTCGAACTTCTGATTCCCCCTCCCTCTCATCGCAGCCGTGGTCGCGCCATGCCCAGCGTGGCAGGCTCGCCCGGGCCGGAACGGCCATTCTGGCCGTCACGTTGGCCTCGATGGCTTCCGCAGCCCCGGTGCTGAGCGTCTCCCAGGGCCCCCTGGCCGATCCTCGCGAGGAGGTCGCGCCCCTGGAAGAGACCTCCCACCACACGTTCGCCGTCGACCTGGGCATGACGGTCGCCGTTCACGGACCCCGCTCGAAGAGGCCCCATCTACAGGCCCGTGGCGTGCCGATGGGGGCCCGAGTGGTCCTCTGGATGGCTCCGACCCGCACCGAGCGCGAGCTGGTGCCGCAGGCTTCAGCGCACCTGGACCTCGGTCAGGGCCAAGTGGTCGGCATGGGCGTGGCCGACGGGGGTGGGGTCGTGAGCTTCGCCCATGCTCTGTCCGCCACGGGGGGCTGGACGTACCGCGCTGTGCTTCTGCCCCAGCCGGGGATCCCTGTGGCCCAGGTCGGCGCACCGTTGGGTCCGACGGGCGGGACCGGTTGGGGATTCCATGCCCCGCAGACCGGCGAGATCATCGTCACGGAGTTCATGAAGGATCCCGTCCTCGTGACGGATCAGTTCGGGGAGTACATCGAGCTCTGGAACACCGGGCCCGTGGACCTCGACATCTCGGGTTGGATCCTGTCGGACATGGGCAGCGATTCGCTGGTGCTCGACAACGGTGGGGCCCCGATGATCGTCCCGACGCGCGGTCACCTGGTGATCGCGCGTGAGGTGGCGCCGGTGTTCAACGGCGGCATCGTCGGTGCGCTCGAGTACGTCGGCATGACCCTCTCGAACGCGGCGGACGAGATCGTCCTGTCCCGGCCGGATGGGACCGTCGTCGACGAGGTCGTCTACCTGGACGGCCCGGACTGGCCCGAGGCACCGGGTCTCTCCATCGAGCTGCGCCAGAACCGCCTGGGCACGCGGTGGAACGACCTGGTCGAGCACTGGTGCCTGGCCGACACCTTCTATGGGCTGGGCGACAGCGGTTCGCCGGGGGAGTTCAACGGGTTCTGCCCCTGAGGGTCGGTGGGGCGATGCTGCACGTGCCTCGCGCGCGCACCTCGCCTTGAACGGGAACGACCGGGCGCTGTGTAGCGTCCGGTCGTTCCATCGCTCCGAGGAGCGGCCTAGGCCATCCTGAAGATCAGGAGCCCGGGACGCGCTTCACGTGCAACACCCAGTCCTGCCCGACCAGAGCGGGCGGCTCGGGCAACGGGAAGGGCACACCGGACGGAACGGGAATATGAGCCCCCACGAACCCGCCGCTGCGCGGGTTCCACCAACGGGCATTGTAGTTCCCGGTGGCGTCTCCCAAGGACAGCTGGCCCGTGCCATCCGCCTGCGGCAGGTAGATGGAGTAGCACGCGCCCTCCTGGGCCAGGACCTCGGCGCCGCCCAGGAATCCGTTCTCGCCGGTGACCAGATGGTCGGCCGGATCCATGCGCCAGAAGGGCGTGTTCTCCTGCAGGTAGGAGCGCGCGTACTTCATGTAGCGCCACATCTGTTGGCGGGTGCGGAAGTCCTCGAGCTTCATGTCGCCGC
>JAJDEX010000173.1 GCA_029259575.1 Planctomycetota bacterium
GAAGTTGGGGCCGGTCAGCATGGAGACCTGGCCGGTGTACGGCGAAGGGCCGGCGAACGACCCGCCCCCGTTCAAGAAGTGCTCGCCGTGCGAGACGTAGATCTTGACCGCACCGGTGTCGTAGGGGTTGAACGTGATGCCCAGCAGATCGCTGTTCGTCATGCCCTGCAGACCCGTGTGGTCCGTCCAGGCGACGACGTTGTAGTTCTGGTCGAACTCGATGACGCGGATGCGCCCGTTGATGCGACCGACGTACAGCTTGCCGTCCGGACCCCACGCGAGGCAGGTGCCTCCGGCGACCGCGTGGAACTTGCTGTCGAGGCGGGTCCAGTTGACCGGCACGGGACCGGTGTTCGAGTACGTGAAGTTGACCGCGTTGCTGACGCCGACCGACGTCTCGACGGTGACCTGGATCACGCCGCTGCCGGGCGGGGTCGTCAACTCGATCGACTCACCCGTCCAGTTGCTGAAGTCGAGTTCGGTGAGGTCCGTGCCGCCCCAATGCACCGTCACGTCGTTCTCCGGGAAGAACCCGAAGCCCTCGATCGTGACCACGTTGCCGCCGAGGTCGAGACCTTCGGGGGGCAGCGTGTGAATGACGGGAACGCGACCTGTTTCGTCGTGGCGCATCCGGTCGAAGAAGGTCGGATCCGGCGACCCGACGCCGTCCAACACGTCCAAGCGGACAGGCAGGTCCGCAACGGTGACGACCGCGAAGCGAGCCTCGACGGTGTGCGTTCCGGTCCCGAGCGCGATCGGCCCCGACGCGGGCATTCCGTCCACGAAGAGTCGATCGTCCGTGCCGCCGACGGGCACGAACTCGAGCGTTTCGGGGGCAGCGCTGTCGAACGTGAACTGCATCACGACCAGCGTGTCCGCTGTGAACGGAGATGCGCCGACCTTGCCGGCTTCGACCACGACCTCGAGGCTCGTGTCGCCGCGCTCGATGTAGTCCGCGCGTGCCGGCACGGCGTCGAGCAGAGCGACGGCTCCCGCGCCCAGCGAACCGTCGTAGTAGAGCTTCAGCGAACCGGCCACACCATCGACCGGATGCAGGACGACATCGAGCGTGTCGAAGGCCGTGGAGGCCGGCAGGTTGTCGTCGCCGATCGTCAGCTTCAGCTGCGAAGGGCCGAGCGGCAACGTGAGAATGGGATCGTCGAGCGAGGAGATCGGGACGCTGTTCAGTTCCCAGTCGTAGCTGACCAGGGACTTGCCCGGCTCATGCGTGTGCGACTCCGAACCTCGGAACTGGACGTCCTCGGTCCCCGTGCCGTCGTAGTCGACCAGGAAGACCACGTCCTTGTCGGGCACCGGGTGCAGGAAGCCCCAGCCAGGGTCCGCGCCGCCGGTGCCGCTGACGACGATCGCGATCTCGCCGAAGTCGGCCTCGAGGTGCAGGCTCCACATCGAATCGGCGTGCTCGGTCGGGTTGAACGTCAACGTCGCCAGGATCGAACTCTGCGCGGGAACGACCTCGGACACCATGTAGCTGAGGGTCGACACGCCGCCGGCGTAATCGCTGCCGCCCAGGTTCAGCGAGTAGTCGCTGGTGACGCCGTTGTCCGGCAATTGACGCAGACGAATCGCGTTGATCGTGCCGTCCAGCAGACCGACGTTGGTGATGGTGATCACCTGCATCGCTGGTGAGCCCTGATCGACGCTGCCGAACTCGATCATCGAGAGGTCGGCCGACACGTCCGCGAAGGCGCGCACCTCGAGGGCCTGGAACTGGGCCTCACCGACGACGCCGACGAAGTCCAGGTTGAGGGTGCCGTCCATCACATCGACCACGAAGGGCCCAGCAGCGACCGCCGTGTCCGGAGCTCCGGCGGCTGCGACGATGTCGAACGAGCTCAGGATCGGAGCGCCTTCGGCGAAGACGTCGAACTGACGAGCGCCGCTGCCGATCGCGTCCTGTTCGCTGAATCGCAACGTGACTTCGTAAGGACCGTTGGGGAGCGCGAAGGCATAGTCGAAGACCGAACCCTGGCGAGCGACGTGGAAGAGCGCATCGTCCGAGGAACCGGCGACGTCGACCTCGCTGACGGCCAAGGTGCTGGACCCGCCGTAGCCGTAGTCCGCGGCCCAGACCTGATTCCCCGTTCCTGCGTAGGGGTCGAAACCAGCGTGGACGAGCAGGTCCTTGCCCAGCACTCCGCGGGCGATCCCGCGCACAGTCAGAGGAAGGATCTGGCCGGGGTGCGGAGACTGACGCATCAAGAGCGTGGCCTCGTGCTCACCGGGCAGGGTCGGTTCGAACGTCACATCGACGTACGTCGTCTGGCCGGGCGCCATGATATAGGGCAACGGCTGCGGGTGCGAAATGCGGAACTGATCGGGTCGTTCGCCGGTCCGACGGACGCCACCGAACAGGATCGAGATCGGTTGCGTGTTCTGAATGCGGATGCGCTGGGACCCGGAAATGTCGCCCACCACGAGGTCCCCGAACTCGAGCTCGAGCGTCGAGGGGCGCAGGCTCGAAATGGCCGGAGGTGCCGGCACGTCGTCGTCCTCGACCACGAAAGCCACGACCGCCGGGTTTCCGCTGGTCGCGTTGGTGAATCCACCTGCGGCGATCGAGATCCCCAGAGTCTTGTCGGGTTCCTGGATCAGGTCGTCCAGAACCGTGATCAGGAGCGGCGTGTTGTTCGCACCGGCCGGAATGACCGCAGGCGAGGGGGGCATGATGTAGTCGACGCCCTCGATCGCTTGGCCGATCGTCTCGAAGGGCACCGTCGTGGGCAGGCCGCTGACGGCGCTGAGCCGCACGCGCACGACGATCAGACCGACGTCCTCGGAGACGATGTCCTCGGTGACCTCGAGGAACACCGAGGGCTGCGCGTCGTCGTCGTTGATGCGAAAGGAGTGCGCGGTGTTCGCACCGAGGTTCGCGCCCGTCGGCGTCCCCATGGTGAGGACCGCGTACTCGTTGCCTTCGTGCAGAGGATCGCCCAAGGGGGTGATCGTGATCGTGGCCGAGGTCGAACCGGCCAGGATGACCAGAGGGCTGGCAGCGATCGTGTAATCGACACCGAGCTGCGCATCGCCGCTGAGCGTGAACGGAACGGTGACGTCGCCGGGCTGGGAGGCCGACAGGTTGACGGTGATGAGCTTCGGACCGTTCGTCTCCCCACCGGCGCTGTTCGTGGCGTTGAACTGCACCGTCGGGGTCCCGGGCCCTGTGCTGGCTGCGGCCGTGCTGACCGGCGTGCCGATCAGGAGGGCGCCAGCGACGAGAGCCGCCGTGCGGAGGCGCGTCCGGGAGAGGAGATTCAGGAATTGCATAGGTGTGCGCAGCAAGGATTGGCCAAGGGCAGGATCCACGCGTCCGAGGACCTCCGCCACTTCAATATCCCACCCTCACGGACTCCGCTCCACGGAATCGATTTCGGGTTCGGTCTGAGGTCGGTCAGGAGGCCCAGGAAGGCCGGAATCGCAGGCAAATCATGGCTTGGAGCCATTCGTTTTCTGACGGACTGGACAGTCTTTGTGTTCCGCTTCGAGAGTGGTCTCGATCCGAAACATGCCCCGCGTGTCTCAATTCACGAAAGTCACGTCTCGGAATCGTGCCGGAGCGGCCCCGTGGCTCATCTCGGCGACCTGCATCGGGTTGCCCTTGCCGCAGTTCGGCACGCCCCAAAGCTCCCAGGCCTCGGGCCCGCAGATGGCATCGCACGAGCGCCAGAAGTCCGGCGTCGAGCCCTGATAGGTCGGTTGTCGAAGCATGCGACCCAGCTTGCCGCCCTGGACCTCGTAGGCGATCTCGGAGGTGAACTGGAAGTTCAGGCGACGCTGGTCGATCGACCACGAGCGAACCGTGTCCGCGAAGATCGCTCCGTCCTCGGTGCTGGCCAACAACTCGTCGAGCGAGCCGGAGCCAGGCATCAAGGACAAGTTGGTGATGCGCACGATCGGCGGGTCGTACCAGGACTCGGCGCGGGAACAGCCGCGACTGCGCTCGTCACCGACCTTGTGCGCCCACTCCCGACTCGTCAGATAACCGCTGAAAATGCCCTCGTTCACGATCGGCCAGCGCTGGGAGGCGACGCCATCGTCGTCGAAACCGCGCGTGTCCAGGCCGCCCGGAACCGTGCTGTCCGCGATCAGGTTGACCCGCTCGGCGCCGTAGCGACTGCCGAGCAGGTCGGGCATCGCGAACGATGAGCCGGCCAAGTCGACCTCGTGCCCAAAGACCCGATCGAGCTCGGTGGGATGTCCGACCGATTCGTGGATCTGCAGGCACAGCTGGCTGCCACCGAGGATGAGGGTGCGCTCTCCAGCCGGACAGCGGTCCGCGAAGCACAGTGCGCGCGCCTCGTCGCGGATGCGCCGCGCGTTCGCGACGAGATCCATCTTGCGCACGACCTCCCAACCACCGGATTGGTAGTTACCGCCGAATGACGCGGGATAGGAGCGCCGTTGGACGGTTCCGTTCGCACGCGCGGTGGACGAGAGCCCGGCGCCCGTACGCAGCAGGATCTGGTGCAGCGCGGCACCTTCGCCGGATGCTTGCCACTGCTCTTCGCGGCGCAACGAGACGCCGACTTCGCGCGCGACCGTCTCGTCGCAACCTTGGAGCTGCGCGTCGACGGAGTGCAACAATTCGATCTTGTCGGCCAGCGACACCGCGAACGGGTCCTCTTCGACCGGCGTCATCCATTCGGCGACCTGCCCGGTCTCGGGCGCTTGGGAGACAGGCTTCACGCGCGTCGCCGCCAGGTCGCGGGCCGCCTTGACCGCGCGTCGCGCGAGGCCCGGTGCCACGTCCATCAGGTCCTTGGCGTTCCCAGGCGCGGCAGCGAAGCCCCAGCAGCCATCCTTGATCACACGCACGCCGAGACCGAAGTCATCGGGTGCGGAGGCCTCGGCCAACGCGCCGTTGCGCAGAACGAGGTCCTCCTTCGAGATGCGACCGACGCGAGCATCGGCTTGATCCGCACCGGCCTGCAGTGCTTCCCGCACCGCCTTCTGAGCGACGTCCATCATGGCTAGAACTCCGTGGTCGACGTGAAGCGGAACCCTTCGACACGCAGGGCGGGGCAGAGCATCTCGCCGTCGAACAACGCGCCGACGGCTTGCTGCTCCCGGCCGATGCCGCTGACGTTGCGCAGAATGCGCACGAGGGAATCGGTGAAGCGCAGATTGCGTACGGCGCCGACCACGCGGCCACCGCGAATGCGGAACGTGCCGCCGCGCGTCATGCCGGTCAAGCCGAGGTCGCGCGGTTCGATCATGTTCGTGTAGTGCAGCTGCGTGATCAGCAGGCCGTCGTCGACGCCGCTGACGAGCGAACCGACGTCCTCGAGACCACCAGCGACGACCAGGTTGTCGGCGCGCGGACCGTCGAGCGAAGGTTGCGTGCGAGCGTGACCGGTGTCCGGAAGACCGAGCTTGTTGGCCCAGCGCGAGTCCGTCACAGGATTGCGCAGCGCGCCGTCGTTCAACAGAGCGACGCGCTTGCGGGGGTTGCCCTCCCCATCGAACGCCCAACCGGGGCAACGCGAGTTGTCCGCGTCGTCGTGGATGGCCAGGCCGTCCGGGAACAGGTTCTCGCCGACGCGATCGCAGAGGAGCGAGCTCCCCTCGTGGAACTCCTGGGCGCCGAAGCCTTGGTACGCCGCGAAGAGCAGCAACGAACTGACGGCCAACGGCTCGAGCACGACGGTGGTCTCGCCGGCGGGAAACGTCTCGGGTTCGCGACCGCGCAGCCCCTTGTCGACGGCGCGCTGGATCACGGTGCTCACGTCGAGTTGATCGACGTTCGCGTGCATGTCCACGGCGACGCCGGGATCGCCGGCCCCAGCGGGGTCACCTGCGGTCAATTCGAACGAGGCGAGGCTGCGCGCGCCCTGGACCTCGCGGCCGGAGGAGTTCACCAACGTGCGCTGCATCACGGTCGTGCGCGCCAGGCCCGCGGGCGCCAGCTCGGCAGCCTTGCACGCGCTCAGAGCTTCGGCGATCCAGGCAGCCTTCTCGCGGAAGCTGTGATCCTGGGTCGGCCTCTGGACCGCGGTCCCTCGAACCTCGACCGGACCGCCCAAGGACGAACCGTCCGGATCGGCTGGGCTGACCTGGGCCAACGCGGTGGCGCGTTGCAGCGCCGCGGTCCAGTCGGACTCGTCAAGGGTGCCGCAGCTGGCGCGGGCCTGACGAATCCCGTCGTCGCTCTTGAGGCGCACGCGGATCGAGACGTCGTACTTCTCGCGATCGCCATTCTGCGTCGGTCCGTCGTCGGCGAACCGCGCGAAGCAGTCTTCGGTCTGACCGAGGGTGACCTCGGTCTCGTCCGCGGGGCTCGCCGCCACGATGGAGCGGCAGACCTCGAGGGCGTGGTCGTGGGACAGGAGGGCCATGGTTGGGGTGCCACCTTGGGGCGGGTGGGCGCGGACGTCTTCTGGAGGAGAACGCGGGGGGGATGCGCAGCGACCCCAAGATAGCGAGGGCCGGCCCCCCCGTTCCAGGAGGACCCGGCCCGCGTTCGAGTCGGAAGGGATTGTTGGCCCAAGCTGCCCGGAGGAGAAACAGGCCCCCCGCAGGTCAGGAGCCGACCTCGGCCCCATCTCCATCTACGCGACTGCAGCGAAGACTCCGCTCGGACCAAGCTCAGGCCACTAGCGGTTCAACGTTCCCCTAGCGGACGACTTGGCGGACTACTTGACGACGAAGTTCACGAGGCGACCGGGTACGACCACGACCTTGACGACGTTCTTGCCCTCGAGCTGCTCGGGCACGGCGCCGCGGGCGAGGTCCTCGAGTTGCTCCTTGGAGGCGTCCTTGGGGGCTTCCACACGACCTCGGACCTTGCCCAGGACCT
This sequence comes from Planctomycetota bacterium, assembly GCA_029259575.1. Lineage (GTDB taxonomy): Bacteria > Planctomycetota > UBA1135 > UBA1135 > JAJDEX01. The sequence continues at coordinate 6,818 of JAJDEX010000173.1, forward strand.
GGACGACCAGCTCGAACGTATCGGCTTCCAGGTAGCGCTCGTCCACCTTCGGCCAGGCCGCGAAGGCCACCGAACCCGCTTGCCCGAGGCGCTCCCAGAGCTCTTCACCGATGTGCGGCGCGAAGGGTGCCAGAGCAGAAACCAGGCGGACGACCTGGCCACGGGTGACGGCTGCGGACTTCTTCGTAGCCGTGTTCAGGAACTCCATGAACGCGGCGACAGCCGTGTTGAAGTTGAAGTGCTTGAAGGAGGCGTCGACGCGCTGGAGGCAGACGTTCAGCGCGCGCTCGACCTCGAGCGTGTCGCCGGTGGGTTCGCCATCGGCCTCGGTCATCAGGTTCGCGCGAACCGGTTCGGTTCCGTCCGAGTCGACCATCAAGCGCCAAAGCCGATCCAAGAAGCGTCGAGCACCCGGCACGTCGCGCGGGTTCCAGGGCTTCGACTCATTGAGCGGCCCCATGAACATCTCGTACAGGCGGAACGTATCGACGCCGTACTCTTCGATCACCGAATCGGGATTGACGACGTTCTTCAGCGACTTGGACATTTTGGCGATGACCTGC
>JAJDEX010000174.1 GCA_029259575.1 Planctomycetota bacterium
CGTCATCTTCGCCACCGCCTACGACCACTTCGCGGTCCAGGCCTTCGAGGTGCGCGCCGTCGACTACGTCCTGAAACCGTACGACGACGAACGCCTGCGCGCGGCACTCGTCCGCGCCAAGACACGCCTGGCCGAACGCCATGCCGCCGACCGAATGGGTGACGGGAAGATCACCATTCACAAGGAAGGCCGGGTCGAGGTCGTCGATATCCGCAACCTACTGTGGGTGGAGGCGGCCGATCAGTACGTCCGCCTCCACACGACCGAAGGCGAGACCTTGATGCGCGCGGCGATGTCGAAACTCGAAGAGGCCCTGCCCCAGCAACGCTTCGTGCGCGTGCACCGCTCGGCCATCGTCGACATGGATCGCGTGCAAGGGTTGGAGAGCAGCGTGGGCGGAGGTGCGATGTTGACGCTGGAGGGTGGGCAGCGGGCTCCGGTCAGTCGCTCCAGAGTCGCCGACGTGCGCAAGCGCCTCGGCTGACCGACTAGCCGGTCGGCACACAACTGGCCCGCGCCGGGAGCCGTCTGTCGAGAGCCCCCGGGGTGCCACCTTGGGAAGACCCTGGATCCAGACCCCGGCGTGGCGGTTTCGTGTCGCTCTCGGTCCGATTCGGGATCGATCCGGCTGATGCCAACATCGACTCCACCGTTGACGCCAGAGGGGGAGATTCTCACCCGAGGAGGCTCACGTTCGTGGTTTGATCTCCGTTCACCCCTTCCAGGACTCCCCCATGAAACTCGCATACCTCGCACTCGCATCGACCGGCATCTTGGCCGTTGGCGCCGAGCCCCTCTCGACGGACTACACGGCCAAGCGAACCGTGACCACCAACCACTCGATCACCATCGAATGGGAAGTGTCCGACGCGGGCATGACCATCGACGGGGAAGAGCCGGACTTCGGCGGTGGTCGTGGCGGCTTGGGTGCCGAGATGTCGGGCGAGTCGACGCGCTCCGTCGTCAGCACGGACCAGGTCAAGGCCCATGCGGACGGTCAGCCGACCCAGGTCCTGCGCTCGTTCGGAGACATCAGCGTCTCCGGCAACATGACCATGGGTGACAACGAGATGGAGATCGACAACAAGAGTCCGCTCAGCGGCGTCAAGTTGGCGCTCGCTCTCGAGGACGGCGAGGTCACCGCCAAGGTCGAGGAAGGCGAAGAGCCGCCCGAGGCCGCCTTGGCCGGGCATGCCCTGACCTTCGGCATCGACCAGCTGCTCCCGACCGAAGCGGTCGAGGACGGCGCCGAGTACGAGCTCGGTTCCAGCCAGATCGTCGCGGCCCTCGGCTTCGACCTGGAAGGCACGCTCTTCGCGCGGCCCGCACGCGGCGAAGGTGGCGAACGGCCCGAGCGCGGCGAAGGTGGCGGCGGTGGTCGTCGTGGCGGCCGCGGCATGCGCGGCGGGGGCGGCGGCATCAACATGAACCAGCTGGCGGCCCTCGATTGGGACGCGACCGCGACCTACGTCGGCGAGCAGGAGATCGACGGCCGGACGGTCGTCGTCATCGAGCTCGCCCTCGAAGCGGAAGGCACCTTGCCCGAAAGCCAGCGCGGCGGACGTCGCGGCGGTGGAGATCGCGCCACCGGCATCTCCACAAACAAGAACTTGCTCCTCGAGACCGAAGCGACCGTCGAACTCAAGGGTCAGCTGACCTGGGACCCCAAGGCCAAGCGCCCTATCAACCTGGAACTCGAAGGTGAATTCACCGTCGACATGCAGAACAGCCGCGACACCGAGCGCGGGCTCTTCGAGTCGTGGCGCACGACCGAAGGCGAGATCAAGATCAACATCAACTACACCGAGGAGGCCCTCTGATGGCCCAACCCTTCCCCATGCTGCTTGCCGTGGGCGCCATTGCCGGTGCCTCCGGAGCGGGCGTTTCGATCGCCCTGAACTCGAACAACATCTCTGATCACACCGCCACGGTCGACAACGACGAGTTGAAGACGATGGCCGCCAACGTCAACGCGTTGGTTCAGGAGAACAAGGATCTGCGCAGCCGCCTCGAGAGTCTCGAGTCGGACAACGAGCTGATCTCGGCTGCACCGATCCGCACGGTCGTCTCCAACGACGAGTCCCCGATCTCGATCGGTGACGACGAGTTGAACGAGATGCGCATGCTGCTCGCCCAGCTCAAGAACCCTGCGGGCTCAATGCCTCCGCACTTCGAGTCGTGGGTCAAGGAAGCCCAGGACACCCTCGACAAGCAAGAGGCCGAAGAGCGCGCTGCCCAACGTGAGATCCGTGAAGCGGAACGCATGGACGAGCGCATGGCCAAGTACTCCGAGGAGCTGGGTCTGAACCAGTTCCAGGCCGACGAGATGCGCAAGACGCTCGACACGCAGACCCAACAGCGGAACGACATGTTCAGCGCGATGCGAGGCGGCGACATGGGCGGCATGTCCCGTGAGGAAATGCGTGATCAGATGGGCCAGATCCGCACGGAGACCAACACGGCTCTCCAGAACCTGCTGTCCCCCACCCAGTACGAGCAGTACGAGGGCATGGACAACAACGACTTCGGCGGAGGTCGCCGTGGTGGTGGTAACAACGGTGGCGGTGGCGCGGGCGGCGGAGGCCGTCGCGGCGGAGGCAACTGATCCAGCCCCCGCTCCCCAAGCCCGTCGTGGCCCAGCGCCACCTGAGCCTCGCACCCGAGGCCCGGGAGCGCATCGTCCGACATGCCCAGGCCTCGCGTTCGCGCGAGGCCTGTGGCGTTCTATTGGCGGACGCCCGGCACGGACCTGAACCCGGTACGGAACTCGACGTCGCTCTGCGAGCCATCCGCGTCCCCAACCGTGCCGCCGATCGGGAGCGCTCCTTCCTGATCCACCCGATCGACCTGGCTCGGGTGGAGCGCGTCGCCAGGGCCCATGATTTGCGGATCATCGGAACGTGGCACACGCACCCGCATGGAGCCGCGGAACCCTCACGGGCGGACCGCGCTGGAGCTCCGGACGGCTGGTGGCAATTGGTGGCCGGGCGGTCGGGTGGGAACATCCAGCTCCAGGCCTTCTGGGTCGAGGACGGGGTCTGGATCCCAGAGGCCCTCGGAACGGATCCCGCCTCTTGCGTGGCTCTTGCCACCCCGCAGCGCGCCGGGGGTTAGGCTGGTCGGCCGTTCCCCACGAACGAAGTCGTCCGTCCCGTCCCAGGGGCCGGGCCGCCTTCGACCGCTCTCCGTCCTCCCCCAACGAATCGCCGGTCCGCCAGACGGGCTCTCTCCGATGCAACGCCACCTCCTCATCGGGAGCGGCTTGGGCCTTCTCGCCCTCGGCGCCGCCCTCGGTACGGACGAAGATCGTCCCGACCGCTTCCGTCAGCTCCACGACCTCCTGCCCACGCCGAATGCCCAGCGCGCCGCATCCGGAGCACCGGGTCATCAGTACTGGCAGCAACAGGTCGACTACCAGATCGACGTCACGCTCGACGAGGCGAACCATCGCATCGTCGGCTCCGAGCGCATCGCCTACCAGAACAACTCGCCGGACACGCTGACGTACCTGTGGGTCCAGCTCGATCCCAATCTGCTGGCACCCGATTCGCATGCGGTGTTGACCAGCCTAGCTCCCGAGCTGGAGGAGATGAGCTTCGGACAGCTCGAGTCGATGCTGGTGCGCCAAGCCTTCGATGGCGGTTGCAAGATCACGCGCGTCGACGACCTGGCGGGCCAGGGACTGGACCACACGATCACGGACACGATGATGCGGGTCGACCTGCCCGCACCGCTCCTCAGCGGACAGTCCTACCACTTCACGATCGACTGGTCGTACGAGGTCAACGACGCCAAGAAGATCCGCGCGCGAACCGGGTTCGAGCACTTCGAGAAGGACGGCAACGACCTGTACGAGATCGCCCAGTGGTTCCCGCGCATGTGCGCGTACACGGACTACGCGGGCTGGCAGAACAAGCAGTTCCTGGGCAGCGGCGAGTTCACGCTCGAATTCGGTGACTACACCGTCTCGATCACGGCCCCGGACGACCACGTCGTGGCATCGACCGGCGTCCTGCAGAACCCCGACGAGGTCCTGAAGCCCGAGTGGAAACAGCGACTTCAAGATGCGGAGTCCGCCGTGGAGGCGCAATTCATCGTGACGCCCGCGGAGGCGCTCGCGAACGAGTCGAACGAATCCAGCGGCACCAAGACCTGGACCTTCTTCGCCAAGAACGTGCGCGACTTCGCGTGGGCCAGCTCGCGCAAGTTCATCTGGGACGCCGTGCTGCACCCGGTCGAGGGCGGCGAGCCCGTCTGGGCGATGTCGTACTACCCGAACGAGGGTGAGCCGCTCTGGAGCCGCTACTCCACGCACTCGATCCAGCACACGCTCGACGTGTACTCGAAGCACACGTTCCCCTACCCCTACCCCGTGGCGATCTCGGTCAACGGGCCGATCGGCGGCATGGAGTACCCGATGATCTGCTTCAACGGGCCGCGCCCCGAGGAGGACGGCACGTACTCGAAGCGCACCAAGTACGGGTTGATCTCGGTCATCATCCACGAGGTCGGTCACAACTGGTTCCCGATGATCGTCAACTCGGACGAGCGTCAGTGGACGTGGATGGACGAAGGCCTCAACACGTTCTGCCAGTTCCTGGCCGAGCAGGAGTGGGAAGAGGACTACCCCAGCCGTCGCGGAGAGGCGCGCAACATCGTCTCGTACATGGCCAGCGAGAACCAGGTGCCGATCATGACGAACTCGGAGTCGATCCTGCAGTTCGGCAACAACGCTTATGGCAAGCCCGCCACCGCGCTGAACGTGCTGCGCGAGACCGTGATGGGTCGCGAACTGTTCGACTTCGCCTTCAAGGAGTACTCGAACCGTTGGCGCTTCCGTCGCCCGGAGCCCGCCGACCTGTTCCGCACGCTCGAGGATGCGTCCGCCGTCGACCTGGACTGGTTCTGGCGCAGCTGGTTCTTCACGACCGACGCCGTCGATCACTCGGTGAACTCCATCCAGCTCTACCACCTCGACACGCAGGACCCCGAGCGTGAGAAGGCCGAGCAGCGCGAAGCCCGTGACCAGGAGCCCAGCAGTCCCACCATCGACCGCAACCAGGACATCACCCGGCGCAGCGACCACTTCAAGGACCTGCTCGACTTCTACAACGAGTACGACCCGCTGGCGGTCACCGAGAAGGACCGCAAGTCCTACGCCAAGCTGCTCGAGGATCTGGACGACGACGAGCGCGAGCTGCTGGAGTTGAAGACCAACTTCCACGTCATCGAGATCGAGGACCACGGCGGCATCCCGATGCCCATCATCCTGAAGCTCACGTGGAGGACGAGCGGCACCGAGATTCGGCGCATCCCCGCCCAGGTGTGGCGCAACAACGCGCCCTTGATCCGGGTCCTGGTGATGCACGAGTCCGACACCTTGGCGCGCGTCGAGCTGGACCCGCTGCTCGAAACGGCGGACGTCGAGCGTGCGAACAACGTCTGGCCGCGCGAGATCGAGGAGCTCAAGATCAAGCTCACGGACCGTCCGGACCGCAAGAACCCCATGCAGGCAGCGGCCGCTGCGGCTCGGGGGGACGACGACGAGGACTCCTCGAGCGAGGACGATTCGGACGGTTGAACAGGACGGTTCGCCTCTCCCCGCTGGGGCCAGGGTCGCCTAGGAATTCGGGCCGACTCCCTCGCGAGGGCGTCGGC
>JAJDEX010000175.1 GCA_029259575.1 Planctomycetota bacterium
TGGTCCTCGGGTCCGAACCCCAGGTCGCGCATGGGGATCAGGCTGGCCGCCCGATCGAGCAGTCGCATGACCATCGATTCGCCGTGGCTGGAGGGCAGGATCGAGGCGCGCACGTCGACCTGGCGCCCTTGGATGTCGAGCGTCATGCGCCCGTCCTGGGGCTTGCGCTTCTCGGCGATGTCCATCTTCGCCATGATCTTCAAACGGCTCAGCAGCGGCGCGGACAGGTGCTGGGGATGCTCGGCCACGTCGCGCAGCATGCCGTCCACGCGCAACCGCACGCGCAGCCCGTGGGCCCCGGGCTCGACGTGGATATCGCTGGCGCGCGCGGCCAGCGCGTCGACGAACGTCCGCGTCACCAGCCGCACGATCGGTGCGTCGTCGGCGTCGTCGCCAGCCTCGGCGCCGAGTCCTTTGGCCACCGACTGTTCGTTGTCGGCCAGGCCGGCGTCGTAGTAGCGCTCGAGCGCGCGGCGCAACGAGGACGGTGTCGCCAAGGCGCACGCGATCTCGCCCCCGAGCAGGAACGACAACTGATCGGCCAGGATCCGTTTGAACGGATCGTCGATCGCCACGATGAGCTTCCCGTTGCGTTCGGTCAGCGGGACGATGCCCTGCTCGACCGCGACCTCGGTCGGCACGCGCTCCAGGATCGCCGGACTGACGTTGCCCTTGTCGAGGTCGACGAAGGGCAGCCCCGACGTCGAGGCCACGGCCCGATACAAGGTCGGCTCGTCCACGGCTCCGGACTCGAGAAGCGCGTCCGCGAGGGTGCGATCCCCACCGCGCGTGAGCACCAGGGCCTCGCGCAACTGGGCGTCGGACAACGCACCGGAGTCGAGGAGATGTTGACCGAGGTCCTGGCTCAAGGCGGGCGGAAAGGCTGGGAACGGGTGGATGCGGTGGGAGGTTCCGTCCGGGCCGCGCCCATCCGGAACGCGATCGGTACGCACGCTCTAGGGAGCGTGGGGTGAGAGGGTACCGATTCCGACACGGAAACGCCCCGCTCGGCCTTGCCGAGCGGGGCGTTTCGTGGATTTCCGGGGCCGGCTGGAGCACCTGGGCGTGAGCCCCGCAGCGCCCCGGACGGCTCGGGGATCAGCGGCCGCCAGCGGCGGTCCCGCGGCAGACGCCGCTGAAGCGCACGAGGATCTCGGGCTTCGCCGGGACGCCGGTGCCGATCTTGATGACTCCGCGGAACGCGCCTTCGGCGTTGTCCGGCAATCCGTTCAGCTTGATCTCGACATCGACGCTCTTGCTACCGGGAACCGGTCGCACGGCGGTGGTGAAGTGCTCGGCCCACTGCAGCGCCTCGCCCGAATTCGGATCGCCCTGCAGCTCGACCTTCAAGTTCGACAGGTCGACCGTCTCGTCATGGACGTCGATGCGCACGGTGCGCGGCACGACCTGGCCGGGGCGCACGACGCCCAGGGAGACGAACTGCGGGTTGTGCGACAGGAGGCCGAGGACACGACCGGTGCAGGTCACGTTCAGGCGGTGGTTCGTGTCCTGCTGATGCTTCGGGTTGTTGGTGCCGTCGGGGTTCTTGTCGGGCAGCGCGAGGCGTGCTTCGTTGTTCTCCTCGATCTCCTCGGCGTCGGGGCGGATCTTGTCGCTGAGCAACGAGATCTGGTAGCCGAAGTTGCCTTCCTTCATGGAGGCGTCCGCGGTGCAGGTCACGCGCCAGTGGCTGGCCTTGCCATCGGGACCGGGGTTGACCGCTTCGACCTTGATGTCGAGGCCATCGGGCTTGGTCTGACCACGCAGGGCGTCCCACGTCAGGCTGACCGGCTCGCCCTTGTTGGCGTGCACGTCGATGACCTGGGTCTTCGACTCGCCACCGGGAACGTTGCCGAAGTTGAGGAGCGGCGGCGTGGCCTGCAGGAACGGCTCGACGTGGGCGACGAGCGCGAGCTGCGTCGTACCACGCGGGTCGTTGTGATAAACGTTGATCTTGACCTCGGTCCGGTTGCGCTTGTTGGTCGTGTTCATGCGCGCGTTCAGGCGCATCACACCACCGGGAGCGATCGAATCGCCGTAGACGTAGGGGGTGAACTCACCGTCCGCGCCCTTGATCTCGAGCAGGCCGATCGTGCAGCCGCAGGTCGGGCTGGCCTGACCGATGATGAGCGGCGAGGTTCCGCCGGCCTTGAACTCGAAGACATGGCTCAGCACGTCACCCTGTTCCGCGCGACCGAAATCGTGACGGTCCGTGCCGAAGTCGATGTCCAGCAGGGCGTTCGGGTCCTTGGGCAGGGACGACTGTGCGAGGCCCGGCTGCTTGGCGGCCGGCTGACCGTTGGCCGCCGCTTTGCGCTGCTCCAAGGTCTGGCCGGCGGCCGGCTTGCCCTTGTCACGGGCGCTGTCGGGCAGGGGCTGACCGTCGGGGCCGTAGCCGTAGCGGGCGTACTTCTCGACCTTGCGCTTGTAGTCCGGATCGGCGGCGTCGAGCGCGGGAAGGGACTTCCCAGCCCCCCCACCTTGCGCGCGCGCCTTGCGCTCCGCGTTCCTGGAACCCTTCGTGTCCTGGGGCTTCTTCCGGACCTCGGGCTTGGGCCCGTCCTTCGGGGTTGCCTTGTCCTCAGGCTTCTCAGCCGGCTTCGGAACCGTTTTCGGTGCGGGCGGCTTCTCGTCCTGAGTGGTCGCCAGGGGCGATTCCAGCTCGAGGGCGGGGGTCGAAGCGAAGGTCGGGGCAGCGAGGAGCAGGAGGGCGGGAGCGCTCAGAAGGAGGGCGCTCTTCGTGGTACGGCGGTTGCGAATCATGGTTCGAATGGGAATGGTGTGCGTCAGGCGAATCGTACCCGAGCCTGGAGGCCCCGGGGGGCAGTACGGGCGGTACGAGCGAGCGCCGAACGTGGAGGGTTCCGAATGGCTGCCAAGCAGAAGGAAGGACGGATGAAGGATCGATCGAATGCTGGAAGGAGGCTGCTCGTGCGGTCGGGTCTCGTCTTGGGACTGACCTGGGGCTCCGCGGGTTGCCTCCAAGTCCCGAAACCATGCCCTGAGCAGGTCTGGCAGGCCTGCGAGGCGGGTCGAGGAACGCCGGAGACTGCGTTCGAGGTCTTTCGTACGGCGGTGCAGGGCAACCTGTTAGTAGCGGAGTACGACTGTTTTTCCCCGGAATGGAAATCACGTGAGGGTCTCGGGAGGGCGGCCTACCTGGAGATGCGGGACGAGTTGCTGGATCGAGGGCCCTTCCGTTTTGCGCTCTACAAGGCAGAGCTGGAGTGGATCACCTCGCGTTCCGACGATCACGCGCGGGTCCTGGCTCGCTACTGGGGCTACACGATCGACTTCCGGCTGGTCCGCAAGGCCTACATCCAGGTCCTCGGCTCCGGTCCGCAAGGTGGACGCCTCGAGGAGGCCTTTCTCGAGCGGCTCGAGGACCGCCTGCACTGGACCGCCGAGGACAAGGCCCTGTGGGCCCGCGCGCAGCTGGAGGCCGGCGTGGATCCGTCCCAGGTCGACTCGTTCGTGCTGCGCCACGAATGGTTGATCGACAACCTCGTCGTCCACGAGGGCGACCCGCCGGACCGCGAACCCATTCCGCAGCCGCCGACCCTGCAGCCCTGACTCCGAGGTCCCCCAGCACGACCTGGGTGGACCGGAGATCCCGCGCCAGTCGCGGGTCCGAGCGCACGAGGCTGCGAAACGCATCGGGCAGCCTTCCGTGCTCCGATCCGCGCAGCGTGAGCCCTCGGCTGGTAAGGGTGCCGCGTTGCCAGGGCCCAGGCCTCCAAGGGTGCCGCGTTCCCGGTGCCCGCGTCTCGAAGGGAGCGGCGCGGCCGGGGTCCACGGTTCGATGGGCGCCCCGTCGCCAAAGCCCACGCCTCGATGCGTGCCGCAAGATCAGCAGCCCCTCCAACGAACAAGGCCCCGCCGGAGCAAGGCCCTGTTCGCAATGGATGCCCCGGTCCGAAACCGGGTCCTCGCGCGATGGAATCAGTCGATGGAGAGCAGCGTGTCGGCGTTCGCTCCGTCGCCACCGGTCTCACCGTCGGCACCGAGGCAGTGCAGGCTCAGGCCGTCCACGTCGAGGCGGTAGGCCTTCCCCCACGGGTCGGCCTTGTGACCCTCGTCGAGGCTCCAGGCACGCGCCGCCGCATGCCCCAGAATCTCGTCGAGGTTGGCGGGCGCGCGACCTTCACGGGAACGGAAGTGATCGCACGCAGCGCGCCAGCGCTCGAGGTCGTCCTGGACCATGCCGGCCTGCATCTGCGCGAGGAACTCCTCGTAAGTCGGGATCGGACGCTCGTGCAGTTTCAATTCGTCCATCTGCATGCCGTCGAGCATGCGCAGGACCAGGCGCACCACGCGACGAATCTTGTCGTAGTCGATCTTGTCGGGGTCGTCGCCGGGACGGTGATAGTCCTCGTGCACGTCCGCGAACAGGAAGGTGACGGGCAGACCCAGGTTCTTGGCGAAGTTGGCGTGATCGCTGCGATCCCAGTAGTCGTCGGCGCTGCGGAACTTGCCGAAGCCCTCGGCCTCAGCATGCTGCTCCGCAAGGCGCACGAGGCCGTTGTACTCATGCTTCACGCGACCGTTCTTGGTGGGCGTGATCATCAGGTCGTCGGGAGCGTTGCGCCCGATCATGTCGATGTTGATGTCGGCGACCGGGAAGCAGCCTTCCGGCAACCAGGGGCGCTGGGTCCAAGCGCGGGACCCGAGCAACCCCTTTTCCTCGCCCGAGACCCACATCACGAGCACCGAGCGACGCATCGGACCATATTCGGCGAGCGCCTTGGAGAGCGCCAGCAACCCGCACGTGCCGGACCCGTTGTCATCGGCGCCGTTGTAGACCTCGCCGCGCTGGGTGCCGACGTGGTCGTAGTGCGCCGAGATGATGAGCACCTCTTTCGAGAGCACCGGATCGCTCCCAGGCCAGAACCCGCAGACGTTCTCGAAGAGGCGATAGCCCCGCGGATGCGTGATGGCCCGCACCTCGTGAGCCTCCACGTCAGCCGACTCCCCCACGGTCTTGAGCACGCTGCGCCCCACGGCGCGCACGAACTTCGATTCGCCGTCCGCAGTGAGAACCACCGTCGGCCCGTCGTGGCGTCCACCTCCGCGCAAGCGGCCCTTGGTCAATGCCGCCGTGACCTTGCTGTTCTCCTCGAGAACGTCCTCGCCCTTCTCGGGAAGAAGGACGACCCCGACAGCTCCAGCCTTGAAGGCCCGCGACTTGCGGCGCTGGATCGACTTGCCCGGCGAGCGGATGATGGCCCACTTCCCTTCCACGTTCTCGAAGTCCTCGTCGTCCCCTTCCCCAGCAAAGACGAGTCCTGCGGTGAGGTCGCTCTCGAACGCGTCGCCGCTCTTCCCGAAGACGTAGTCCTCGCCGAAGACGAGGTTCGCATCCCCGACCGTGAACGAACTGCGCTCGACATCGAGCTGGGTCCAGGACAGGGGGTACTCGCTGAGATATCCAGCTCGCCCACCGGGCTGAAAGCCCAGCTCGACGAGACGGTCACGAAGGAACCGCGCTGCTTGCATCTGCTCCGGGCTGGGCGTATCGCGACCGGCCATCGCATCGGATGCGATGAACTCGAGGTCCTTCTGGATGGCCCTGGCTTGGATGGAACGCAGCCCTTTGTCGAGGGCGTCCTTGGTGGCCTCGACGGTTGCGGTTGCGACCGTGGACGCCGTCGCGGGGACGGGGTCGCGGGCGAGGGACTGCGGGAGCAGAGGGGCGAGGACGAGGAGGAGGAGGGTATTCATGATGGTTTCCAGGGAGACCATCCTGCGCTCCCCTCCCGTAGTCAATAGGACGTAGGCATGGATCGGAGCGGTTTTGCGTTTCGCATGCACCCCCCGCACCTGAACTTCGATCCCCTGTACGTAGGACCCCCTTCTCAGCCGCATGAAAGGACGAACGACACCATGCATCGTTCCTGGGTGGGATCGGGTGCCCCATCGAACGTGTGACGACCTCGACCCGAGGTTCGATCATCCTGATCCATCACATCTTGGCCCGACTCCGAGGTGGAGGCCCTCGCCGGTTGCGACAAGGTTGCGGCGCGTCCGAGCTCCCCCCACGGTCCAAGCTCGACCTCCGGCTCGACGTGGCTTGGAAGAATCACGTGCGCAAGCGAATCCACCGCGACCCTGCAGGAAGGACTCCGGGAGTCCTCGCAGGAGAGGTCATCGAAGGTTTCGCGAGGTCGGAACCTTCGCGTTGGAGAGTCTCCGCATGGAGCCGCTCCCTCGACGATCTCGACCCACGTGTGGGGGCTCCCTGAGGTGGAGACCGCACCGAACGGGGCCGCTCTCCCTAGCCTGGATCCCGCACGAGCATGCGCCGTGAGAGATCCGGGCTAGCGGCCACCCTTGCGGTTGTTCTTGTTGTTCTGGGCAGCCCGTTTCTGCTCCTCGAGCGCTTGCCGATTCGCAGCCTGATTGACCCGATCCGCCTCCTGACGACGCAACGCCTCCTCCGCCATCTGCTCTTCCGTCATCTGCTGCGACTTCAACTTCTGCTCACGCAGCCAGTTCTCACCACCCTTCATGTTGGCGAGCTTCTCCGCGGACGGTTCGTCCTGACCCTCCTCCAGGGTCACCACGATGTTCTTGGTCCCGGCTCCGATGTTCTCCAAGTACGAGGTCTTGTGCCGCGGGGCCGTGACGACGAGGCGAATGTTGCCCCCCTTGGAGGTGCCGCGAATCAGGAACTCGCCCTGCTCCCGGGTCACCGACATCGCTTCGGAGATCATCGTCCAGTTGTTGTTCGGACCCAGGGCTTGAGCACGGACCATGGCGCCAGGCATGGGACCTGCGGCGTTGCGAACGATTCCGGAAGCGAGCGCCGGACGGACGCGGAACAACAGGGTTCCCAACGACGAGCCCTTGATGGACGGATCGAAGGAGAGGTCGGCCTCGCTGTCGAACTGCTCGCCGTCCTCGAACATCACGATCCGGGCGGCTCGGTTCTGCGGCGGGACCCAAGGTTCGCGCACGGTGAACTTGAAGTGGCCCTCCTCGTCGGTCCGGAAGGAGATCGATTCCTTCTTGGCTCCGTCGATCTCGATGTGCGCGCGACCACCCATGTTGGCCATCATCTGGCCGTTGGCGCCCATGGCTTTGGCGTAGACGTGCGGGAACACGTCGGACCAGACCAAGGTCATCTCGTTCTGATCGGCACTCGCGTCGGGCCCCATCTTGGTGAACGTCATGTCGCGACGGTCGCGCAGGCCGGCAAGCTTGAAGGTGATCGGTACGCCCTGTTCGATGAAATCGAAGCGGGTCGACCCACCCGTGACGCGTCGGGTCTCGATCGCACGGAAGATCTCGCGGTGCTCGCCGAGATGGTCCCGCGTGTGCTCCGTCTCACCCATCGACATGGTGAACCGTTCCTTGATCGGCTCGCCGTGTTGGTCGACGACATGGAGGATCAGGCGGGTGGCCGGGGGCAGAGTCAGGCGGATCGGCTCGTCGGGGAGCTGGTCCGGGTCGATCTCGACGACCTGGTTGGTGCTGGTCGGAAAGGCGAAGCCGACCGCGTAGCCGATGCTGTTCTGCTGCTTCTTCAGCTGGGGCGTGATGCCGCGGAACGAGGCGATCCCGGTCGGGGCGCTCGTGTTGCGCTTGACGACCGTACGCAGCTCGTTCGGGTAGTTGTGGCCGATGGCGATCGGGACCTGGGGCACGGGCTTGCCGTTGGAGTCCAGGACTTCGACGAGCAGTTCGACCTCGGGTTCGAGGGTGACCTGCATCGGATTCGCCACGGGGCCGATCCAGACCTTCCAACCCCAATGGCCTGCGTGTCGTACCAGCAGCGCTCCGTTCAGAACGTTCGGAAACACGGCCACGCCGTTCTCGTCCGTCTGTTGCTGGTTGCCGCGATCCTGGACCATGCGTTTGTGCTTGGCCATGTTCATCGAGGGGCCCTGCCACTCGAGAGCGACCGAGGACCGATCGAGGAGCCAGACCTGGGCGTTGGTGACCTGGGTCTTGCCGTCCGCATCCAGGACGTAGACGGCCAGCTCCCCGCGGGCGGTCGCTTGTTCGATCACCCGGGTGGCCGCGTTGTGGCGGGTGTCGTTGGAACGGCCGTCACCGGCGAGCTCAGGCTCTTGGGCGCGACGATTCGGGTTCGACACCAGGTTGGCGGAACCCGTGTCCTGGTCCTTGGGAACCGTGGCGTTCTGGGACCTGGGACCATCGAGGCCGGGATCGGTCGGGCCGTCGCCAGACAGTGCCATCCAGGCGATGCTGGAGACGAGGACGAGCAGGATGATCGGGAGGAGAACCTTCATGGTGCGATGCGTCGGGTGCTTCCGGGACAGGGTCGGCCGGGGAGGAGAGGGCCGGAATGTCGGGGAGGAGCTTGGAGAGGGGCGCTCGAGTCGAGAACGAGGGCGTATCCACGTTCAGTGTAGATCGGGATCTCGGGTACGGCGGCTGATGGGACGGATGAGGTCTTTCCGTATTCCCTGGGAGTTGCTGCGTCCCAGAACGAGGACGTGGGGAAGGATGGTCCGGTTCCGCCCACCTGACCTGGCGCAGAGGATACTGGCCCGGTTCGGTGCGGTTGTGGTGGAAAACAACCCTCGGACAGCCTGCGTGGCACAGGAGTGGGCATGCGTGGGCAAGGGGCACACCTGGATCCTCCAAGAATCAGCCCAGGGTCCATCCCTGCGGGACGAGAGCCACCCTTGGGGTCCCCACCCAGGGTCCGGGTCCCCACCGAGATTCGAGCCCGAAGCGGTCCCGTCATCGATCTCCCGGACCGCCTGTCCTCGGGGAACCTCGACCAGCGGACCCACCATCAGGCCCGCTCCGTATGG
>JAJDEX010000176.1 GCA_029259575.1 Planctomycetota bacterium
TGCTCGCCGCCGACGTGCGCGTCCAGGCCCGGCGACCGTTGCCCGAGACCGTGGGTGCGTACTTCGACGGGATGCCGCACCGACGGGCGGACCTGATCGAGATGGGGGCGATGGCCTCCTTGCCGGAGAGCGAAGTCGTCGATGGTGCGGCGGCCAGTCGGCTCGTCGAGCTCAAGGTCGTCGCTGGGGCGTACCCGCTGTACGGCGAGCTCGAGCTGGAGCCAGCCGGGTTGGCGGCTTCCGACCTGGGCGCGGACAGTGTCTTCATCGGCCCGGAGCTTGCGACCGAGTTGGGGGTCGTCGTGGGCGACGCGCTGATGGTCGGTGGCGTCTCGTTCCGCGTGGCGGCGATCGTGATCGACGAGCCGGACCGCCTCGACTTCGCGATGACCTTGGGGCCGCGCGTGTTCCTGGGGCCCGCGGGTTTCGAGCGCACGAACCTGCACGGCGAGAAGAGCCGGGTGAAGTACGTGTCGCTCTATGCGCTGGAAGAAGGCGCGAGCCGCGAGCGCGTCGCCGAGGTCGAACAGGGCCTGGTCAACGCGATCGAAGGCACACCCTACGTGCGCATCAAGACGCATACGGATGCGCAACCCAACGTGACGCGCGCCTTGACGCGCGTCGAGGACTACCTGGGCCTCGTCGCGTTGTTGTCATTACTACTGGGCGGCATCGGCGTGTCGCAGATCGTGCGCGCGTGGCTCGTCGGACGTACGCAAGGCGTCGCGGTCATGCGTTGCCTCGGGTTCCGCGCACGCGAGATCGCGGCGATGTTCCTGGGGCACGTTGCGATGCTGGCCGTGCTCGGCTGTCTGGTCGGCGGCGTGATCGGAGCCGCGTTGCCGTGGATCGTGCGCCTGTACGCGCCCGAGCTGTTCCAGGGCGCTGACCTGCCCCTCTGGCAACCCGTCGCATTCGCGCGCGGCGTGACCCTGGGTCTGTTCGTCGCCACGTTGTTCAGCATGCTGCCGCTGACCGCGGTGTGGCGAGTGGCGCCAGCCACGGTCCTGCGCGCCGAGGCCGTCCCCCTGGCCGCACCGCGCATCGTTCGCATCGGCGCGCCGGTGTTGATGTTGCTCGGCGTGCTCATCAGTGCGCGCATCCAGAGCGGCGCGTGGTTGCCCGCGCTCGCGTTCACGGGCGGCTTGCTGGTGCTCGCAGGTCTGTTGTTCGGCGGCGCACGCTTTGCTGCTGGCTTGTCGTCGCGCCTGCCCCGTGGGAAGTGGGGGCCGTACCTCGAACACGGTCTGGCTGCGTTGTCGCGACCTGGCGCCGGTACGACCGGGGCGATCGTCGCACTCGGCATGGGCGTGATGGTCGTGTTGTCGATGTGGTTGATCGAGTCGCGCCTCGGCAACTACCTGCGCACCGCATTGCCGGAGGACGCGCCGAGCGTGTTCCTGGTCGACGTCCAGCCGCAACAGTGGGACGGTGTCCGGACGACGATGGAGGCCAGCGGCGTGCGTTCCTTGAGCTCCGTGCCCGTCGTGATGGCGCGACTGCGCAGTGTTGACGGGCGACCGGTGCGTGAGTTGGCGGAGGAGGCAAAGGAACAGCACCGCTCCTACTGGATCTACACGCGCGAACAGCGTTTGACGTGGATGGAGGCGCTGCCGGTGGACAACGAGATCGTCGACGGCAGCCTCTGGAACGATCCCGATCGCGCGGAGGTCAGCTTGGAGGAGGGCTTCGCCGAGGACATGGGGGCGACGGTCGGCACGGTCCTGCAGATGGACATCCTGGGCTTCCCGCTCGAACTCGTGGTGACCAGCATTCGCAAGGTCGACTGGCAGAGCTTCAACATCAACTTCTTCTTCGTCGTCGAACCGGGGGTGCTCGAGGAAGCGCCGCACTTCCGCATCGCCGCGGGGAGGCTGGACGAGACGCCCGACGAGATCGCACTGCAGAACGCGCTCGCCGGCGACTTCCCGAACGTGACGATGATTCGCGTGCGTCCGTTGCTCGAGAAGATCGCCGACGTGCTCGATCGCTTGGCATTCGGCATCCGGGCGCTGGGCAGTCTCACGATCCTCGCAGGCCTCGTGATCCTCGCCGGCGCGATCGGAAGCACCGCCCTGCGTCGTGCTCGCGAAGCCGCGTTGTTGAAGGCGCTCGGTGTGACGCGCGGTGGCGTGACCCGCTTGTTCGCGTTCGAATACGCGCTGAGCGGTTTGGTCGCCGGTGCACTCGGTTCGATCGGTGCTCTCGCACTGTCGTGGGCCTTCTTGACCCAACTGGCCGAGCTCGATCCCGACCTGCCGTGGATCGCGATCCCGATCACCACCATCGGGACCGCGGTGTTGGCCTCGTTGAGCGGCCTGTCGGCGAGTTATCGGTCGTTGGCGGCGCGTCCGATGGACACGCTGCGGTCCTGAGCCCGGCCCGTAACGCGCGTTACGAGCCAGGCCTCCATCGCGTTCAGTCGACCGAGGTCAGCCAAGCCTCGCGCAGGGCGAGTTGAGCTTCGGTCGGGTTCTCGTTCCAGGTCATCGTCGGCGTCATCCGCGAGCGATCTTCCAATGTGACTTCGACCACGCGCTCCTCATCGTCGCGCTCCAGCGTGATCTTCACGACGTCGCCGGGAAGATGCGCGTTGAGGAAAGCGTCCTCGTCCTCGAACGGCACGCCGTCGATCGAGATGATGACGTCACCGACGATCGGCGCCGCCAGTTGCTCGGCCGTCGGTTCCTCGCGCAATCGCCGTCCGCGGATACGACCGGAACGTACGTTGAAGGGGAACGAGCACGGGATCTTCTCGGCGACGTAGTCGATACCGACGTAGCCCAGGTATTCCTCGAACGGCGGGTCCATCGTGCCGACCACGTGGCGCGCGAAGAACTCGCTGAAGTCGTGGTTGCTGACGGCGGTGCAGGCGCGCTCGATGTCGCCCTCCTCGAAGCCGACGTTGCGTTCGGCGAACCAGCGGTTCAGGAAGCGCATCACGTCGTTCAAGGACTTGGCGCCGTTCGTCTCCTTACGGATCTTCAGGTCGATCATGAGGCCGAGCAGCTCGCCCTTGCCGTAGTAATCGACGCGCGAACCCTCTTCGCCGTCGAAGCGGTGCCACGCGTTGCGGCTGGCCCACATGACGGAGTGGTCCTCGCGACGCGGCTTGTTCATTTCGCGGTTCACGATGCCGCGCAAGTGGCGCAGATAGCGCTCGCGATCCCACAGCCCGATGCGCTCGAGCGTCAGGTCACCGAAATAGGACGTCCAGCCCTCCGAGACCCACAGGTTGCCCGTGTAGTTCTCTTGCTGGTAGTCGAACGGGCCCAGCGTCACGGGGCGGATGCGCTTGACGTTCCACGTGTGGAAGAACTCGTGGCTGGTGACGGATGCGCCCGCGCCCGGATCCTCCTTCTGCGCCTCGGCCCGCAGTCCGATCGACGTCGAGTTCAGGTGTTCGAGACCGCCGCCGCCCGGCAGCGAGAACTGGAAGACGTAGTTCGGGAAGGGGAAGCTCCCGTACAGCTCGCCTTGGTTCACGCAGATGTCCTCGACGATCTTCACGAACGCATCGATGTCGAAGTCGTACTCCTGCTTCTGTTCGAAGAAGATGCAGGTGAACGGCGTTCCGGCGACCTCGAAATCGCGCTGCTCGTAGATGCCGAGAATGGTCGGCGCGTCGATGAACGTGTCGAAGTCGCGCGCGAAACGAACGTCGGGATCGGCGGTCGGCAGCAGGCCGTTGGACACGCGCCAACCCTCGGGCACGACGTAGCGCGAGTGGACCGGCAGTCCCTTGGCACCCGCGACGTACATGTAGGTGCTCGGGCCGCTGTACTTGATGCCCGTGATCTCGGCCTCGCTGTCCCGACCCGGCCGCGCACGACTGTTCGCGAGCTTGTCGTAGGACACGTGCAGGCTGCTGTGCCCTTCGGTCGCGACGCTCCAGCTGTTCTTGTCCATCTGCGTGACCTCGAGCAGGGCGCCGTCGTTGCCCGTGACCTCGAGGTTGCGCATGCGCGTGCCGTTGTCCGACAAACGGTAGGCACCCGGCGCCCACTCCGGCATGTAGAGCCGCAGCGTCGGCCGGTTGTACTTGTTCACATCCAACTCGATCTCGAGGATCTTCAGGTCCTCGGACACGGTCGTCGTGTACGTGATCTCGTAGGGCGTGAGATCGTCGCGGTTGGCTTGGGCGAACGCGGACGTGGAGACCGCGAGGAGCAGCAGGGCAGTTCGGAGCATGTCGGGGAGCGCTTGGGGAGGGAATCGACGAACAGCGAATCCTAGCAGGCTCCCCGCAATCCGTAGGTGAGGGTCGCGTTAGCGTGAGCCCCCCTGCGGATCGCACCCTCGTGTGGTGAAGTCAGGGGCGCAAACCCGGTCGCAGCGGATGCGTCCAGCCCATGTCGAGCGTCCGATGCCAGCCCAGCGTGGCCCGGTGGACGACTTGGGTTCGAAACAGGACACTGTGAACATGACGCGTGCTATCGCCCTCCTCCGCGGCATCAACGTCGGCGGCCACAACAAGTTGCCGATGGCGGACCTGCGTTCCTTGTTCACCGACCTCGGTTGCACCGACGTCGCGACGTACATTCAAAGCGGCAACGTCGTTTTCGATACGAGCGCGAAGGACCTGCGGACGCTGGGCGCGCGCGCAACGGCCCGGATCGAGTCGACGTTCGGGTTGCAGGTCCCCGTGCAGACACGGACCGGCAAGGAGTTGGCGGCGACGATCGCGGCGCATCCTTTCACGGATGCTCCCGGCGAGGAGAAGCTCCGCAACGTCATGTTCCTGGAGACCAAGCCGACCGCGAAGATGCTCCAGGCGTTCGAACCGAACTGTTCGTTCGGCGAGGTCTACGAGGTGATCGGCCGCGAGCTGCACGTGCTGTACTCCCAGGGCCAAGCGAAGTCCAAGTTCACGCACACCTACGTCGAGCGCGTGTTCGCCACGGCCAGCACCACGCGCAACTGGCGGACGGTGACCAAGCTGCTCGAGATGCTGGGCTAGTCACTTCGGCGAGATGCGCTCGATCCTGGCACCGGCACAGCGGGGTCGTCAGAGGAACGAGATGACGGCCATCTCGCTCAGATTGCTCGCCGGTGCCCCGTTCGCATCGCGATCGCGATACCAGAACTGGAAGCTCCAGGAGTCGCCGGTCTGGATCTGCTGGGGCGGGCCCGGATAGGGCAGGTCGCGCGGGACGTCGAAGCCCTGGAACAGGATGGGTACGTTGATCGGGACGTAGCCCTCCTCGTTGAAGGACCCGAAGGAGTTCAGCTCGGGCTTCTGCAGGGCCGCGGCGATGGCCGGGCCGTACTTCCCGATCGGCGGACCGAGGCAGAGCAGGCCTTGGCTGTACGACAGCATCGGAATGGGACCGGTGCTGGTCGGGGCGACGAGCAACATCCCGAACGAGCCGTCGAGTCCGCCGGTCGGATTCAGGTTGACCAGGTCCGCCGTGGACCAGGGCGGCAACTTCGCACCGAGGGTGGCGCCGCCGCCGGAAGCATTCGGGTTCGACGGAGAACAGGCGTACTCGATCTCGTCGACCACGACATCGCCAGGAGCCGGAGCGGTCACGTCGAGGACGAAGTCGTTCGTGAACGGCTCGATGCCCCACTCGCCCAGCTGCACGAGGTACTGCTGACCTGCCGTGACCTGAATCGCGATGCGGGAGATGCCCAGCGGCCCGCACGAGCCGTAGTCGTTGCCCTCGATGCAGACGGCCGAGCAGTCTCCACCCAGGTGCACGTTCATGGTCGAGTCGAAGAAGTTCGCGCACAATTCGAACTGACGCGGTCCGCTCGCGAGAGCCGTCCATTGGAAGAACACGTCGTTGATCGGCGGCATGCCACCAGATGCGAGCGCGCACACCGTCGGGTTGCCTCCGTCGAATCCGGACGACACCGCTTGGGCGTTGTTCCAGAACCACTGCCCCAAGCCGGAGATGGGCGTCGCGGTGGAGCAGTCGTCGTTGCTGATGCCTTGGGCGGATGCCGGCGAAATCAGCGTGAACGCGAGGAGAAGGGTCGGGACGAGACCGATGAGGCGCAGCATGGACGATCGGGGAGAGTCGATGGGACGGGGGGCGGAATGCACTCTATCTGAACCACCGGGATGTCGCTGGAAACCGCCTGGCACGGTGCATCGGCGGGATGGATGCAACCACGGCTTCGGCGTCACGAAACGAAGCCTGTGCGGACCGTTCCCCTCACATCGATGCCCATGGGTGGCCCCTCATCGCGCCGTCGGATGGAGGGTACGTCGAACGGTGGTTCCAGGATCGACACGCATTCTCCAGAATGGTCGCCATGCAACTCGCGCCCGCCATTCTCGGAACCCTCGTTCTTCTCGCCCCGTCCGCCGCTGCACAGGAAGGACCGACGCTGTCCGGCTACCTGCCGGCGGGCACGACCTATGACGCGGACTTCCCCAACCCCGCATCGGTGCTCGGTTGGGAGGTCGGCGCCTGGCACGCGCGCCACGATCAGATCACGCGCTGGTTCGAAGTGGCTTCCGAGCGTTCCGATCGCGTGAGCCTCACTTCGTACGGCCGAACGCACGAGCAGCGCGCGCTCCTGCTGGCGACCGTGACCTCGCCCGCCAACCACGCGCGGATCGAGACGCTGCGAACGGAACATCGGCACGCGGTGCTCAGCGGCGACACGTCGTACGAGGGCCCGGCGATCGTCTGGATGGGTGCGGGCGTGCATGGTGACGAACCGAGCGGCAGCAACGCCTCGATGTTGTTGCTCTATCACCTGGCTGCGGCCCAGGGACCCGAGATCGAAGCGTTCCTGGAGAACACGATCGTCCTGATCGATCCGTGCGTGAACCCCGACGGGACCGCGCGTTTCGCCCAATGGGCGAACCAGCACAAGGGTCGCAACCTGGTCGGTGATCCGGCCCATCGGGATCACACGCAGGCTTGGCCCGGTGGTCGCACGAACCACTACTGGTTCGATTTGAACCGCGACTGGCTGCTGCTGACCCACCCCGAATCCCAAGGGCGGGTCGCGCAGTTCCATGCTTGGATGCCCCAGGTCCTGACCGACTATCACGAGATGGGTTCGGGCTCGACCTACTTCTTCCAGCCCGGCATCCCGACGCGCCGCAACCCGTTCACGCCCGAGGAGAACGTCGAGCTGACGAGGCGCATCGCGGCCGTGCATGCCGAAGCGCTCGACGAGATCGGTTCGCTCTACTACACCGAAGAGAGTTTCGACGATTTCTACTACGGCAAGGGCTCCACGTATCCCGACATTCACGGCGCCATCGGCATCCTGTTCGAGCAGGCGAGCGCGCGGGGCCACAAGATCGAGAATGAACATGGAGGCCTCGACTTCCCGTTCACGATCCGCAATCAGTTCGTCACGGCGCTGTCCACGCTGGCTGCGGTCGATCGGATGCGGGACGACTTGGCCGACTACCAATTGCGCTTCTATCGCGACGCGCTGGCTGAATCGGCCGATCATCCCGTCAAGGCCTACGTCTTCGGCGAGGACCAGGATCCGCTGCGCACCTGGGACATGGTGCAGCTCTTGCGCGGTCATGACATCGCGGTTCATCGTCTCGGCAAGCGGATTCGATCGGAGCCCGACTTCGACTTCCGCCCCAGGTCCGCGTTCGTCGTGCGCACGGATCAGTCCCAGCATCGCCTGATCCGCGCGTTGTTCGAGACGCGCACGTCGTGGGACGACAACACGTTCTACGACGTGTCGAGCTGGGCGCTGCCCTTGTGCTTCGACATGGCCACGCTGGAGCTCGATGACGACTCGTTCGACCCCGATCTATTGGGCGAACTCGTAGATGGTCGCAGGCACCGGCCTGGCAAGGTGCATTCGGTCGAGGACCCGGCCGCCTGGGCCTTCCGTTGGGAGCATGCCAACGCTCCGCGCGCGCTCGCCCTCCTGCTCGCTGCCGGCGTGCGCACGCGCGTGACGACCAAACCCTTCGCGGCGCTGAACGCGAATCCGGGCACGTTCCTGGAGTTCGGTCCGGGGACGATCGTCGTCCCGACCGGCATTCAAGACGTCGATTCGACCGAGGTCCGCGCGCTGATCGAGGAGATCGCGAACTTCGGCATCGACGTGTGGGGGATCGAGTCGGGCTTCACCCAGACCGGTCCCGACCTGGGCAGCCCGTCCCTGCATCCGATCGAGGTGCCGGAGCTCCTGATGCTGGTCGGCCGTGGCACGTCCAACTACGAGGTCGGTGAGATCTGGCACGAACTCGACACGCGCGTGGACATGCCGGTCTCGATGGTCGAACGTCATGCCTTCGACCGACTCGACCTAGACCGTTACACCCACATCCTGCTCGTGTCCGGTGCGACCGCCGGTTGGGGGGACGAGGAACTCGCGAAGCTCGAGCGTTGGGTGCGCGCCGGTGGCATCGTCATCGCCCAGAAGTCCGCTGCGGTCTGGGTGGCCGAGAAGCTGATGACGAACGTGGATCCCGAGGACGAGCATGCGGCGCATGCTGACGAGGTTGACGCGAAGCCCGCTGACGATGCAGGGGCCACCGACGAGGTCGCGGAGACCAAACCTCCGTCCTATGGCGACTACCAGGACCTTCGCGGTCAGCAGCGGGTGGCCGGCACGATCTTCGCCACGAGGCTCGACCGCACCCATCCCCTAGCGTTCGGATTCAGTCGCGACGTCCTTCCGGTCTTCCGCAACTCGACCGCCGTCCTGCCCGAAGCGAAGGACCCGTTCGCCACGCCTGTTCGCTACACGGACGCGCCGCTGCTCAGCGGTTTCGCCTCCGACGACAACGTCGCCAAGTTCGCGGGAACGCCGGCTGTTCGGGCCCAACGCGTCGGAGCCGGAACGGTGATCTGCATGATCGACGACCCCAACTTCCGCGGCGTCTGGCACGGGACGCGGCGACTCTTCGCGAACGCGGTGTTCTTCGGTGGAGCGATCCAGCGCACGGGTCCCCTGGACGACGACGAGAGCGCGGACTCGGTCGAGGTCGAGGACCAGCACGGGCACCACTGATCCACCCACGGTTCAGAGCGCCTCCGCGCCAGACATCGCCCGCTACCTGGTGCGACACAGCGCCCGATGTGGCCCAGTTCCGGCGCAGCCCAGTTCGGGCGCAGCGCAGGTCCGGCGCAGTGCAGGTCCAGGAGAAGCTCGCAGGACCCGGAGTCGCGCAATGCTCGGAGCGGCGTGGCTCCACGAGCGGCTCAGCGCTTGACGACGAGCGGCGGCTTCGCTGGCTTCAGCGTCGTGCCGAGCAGTTCGTTGCCGATCAACTCGCGGGCGACGCGCCAGCCGACCTGCAGGTAGTTCTCGGCGCGCTTCTCGAAGTGGAACGGATCGTTGAGGTTCGGCGTGCTGAGCAGGTCGTTCGTACGTACGAAGAACACCGTGCCCGGCGTCGTCAGCTCGAGGATGTCGATCGCATCCTTCTTGGCTTGGCTGACCGTGCCGTCGGCGCCGCTGAGCGTGCCGTCCAACTCGACCACGCGATCGACTTGGGCGTGCTCGACCAGGATCATGGGCAGGTTGGGCACGCCCAGGTCCGCGCGCACGTCGTTGACCAGATCGACCTGCAGGTCGCGGTACAGGTCCAGGTTCGCCTGGCCGTCCCCGCGATTGTTGGCTCCCTGCCACCAGGTGAACGACGTGATCTCGTACGCGGTCGCATCGCCGTGGTCGTTCAAGTATCCGTCGTCCGCGAGGTCGGCATCCAGGCTCGCGAGGAAGGCCTGGAACTGCGTCATCATGTTCACGTAGTGCGTTCCCACCGTCCCGCCCGCACTCGGCGGTCGCCAGTGCGTGTCGATGCGCGTGCCCGCCGTGTCGACCTTGAAGATGTACTGCGGCTGGTCGCTGACGGCCTTGAGGATCCGCCCCATGGCCAGTTCGATCCCGAAGCGCGACCAGATGAAGCCGACGCCTCCGAACCCGATGCCCATCGTGTTCTCGCTCTCGGTCCAGGTTCCCAGCGTGCTCGACGGTCCAGTGCGCACTTCCAGGGGGGTGCCGTTCAGCGCCTGGAGGTGAATGCCCCAGACGTCCTCCTGGCGCGTCAACATCCAGGAAGGATCGAGCAGGCTCAGCACCGGATAGGTGCTGGGGCTCAGGCTTGCGACGTAGGCGGGGTTGTTGAGCAGGAACTCGAGCGACGTCGCGTCGGGATCGCCCTGGAGCGCGAGGAAGTCGTCGCCTTCCTGGAACACGTGCGCCTGACCGGTCATGTTCGACTGACCCGCCATGAGGTGGATCTGCAACGTGCGCGCGACCGGGAACCGCCGATTCGATTGATCCGAATGGGCGTCCAGGTTCACGAAGACCAGGGCCAGCGATACGTACAACAGGCGACGCATGTGTCCAGGGTACGCTCCGTTCCGGGAGTTGCGCGACCGGCGGGGTTGCGAATCCGATCCAGGTCCATCCAGATCGTGTGGCGGGGCCGGAAATGGGACGCGAATCGCAGGTTGAACCACACCACTCGTTCTGGTCCTGGCCGAGGACGCCCGCGGGAGAACCCGAACCCGCAACGCACGATCGTTAGACTGATGAGTACATGACCCTCGTTGCCGGAATCGATGGAGGCGGGACCAAGACCCGCATCGTGCTGCTCGACATCACGGGCCGGGTCCTCGGCGCGGGGGAGAGTGGGCCCGGGAATCTGCACGACATGGGGCCCGAACGAACGCGGGACCATGTCGCCCAGGCCTGGAGCCGAGCTTGGGAGAACGTGGGGGAAGCGCCCCGTCCTTGCGACGCCGCGTTCTTCGGGATGGCCAGCGTTGTCACCCAGGCCGACCGGGGCACGATCCACCGGATCGCAACCGAGTTGAAGATGGCACCCGCTGCGCACATCGGCGTGGACGTCGACCTGCGCATCGCATTGGCCGGCGGTTTGGCGGGCCAGAACGGCATCGTCGTGATCGCTGGCACCGGTTCGTCGTGTTTCGGCCGCAATACGAACGGTGAGACCCACATGGCGAGCGGTTGGGGCAGCACGCTCGACGACCGCGGCAGTTCGCACGACTTGGGGCTAAGTGCTCTGGTGGCGTGCGCCTTCGCTGCGGACGGACGCGCGCCGGAGACGTCGTTGCTGACCTCGATTCGGGATCACCTGCAGTTGGGCGACGACTGGCGCGAGTTGATGACGCGTGTCGACGTCGACGGGATGACGCGCGCCGAGATCGCGGGGTTGGCCAAGCTGGTCACCGCAGAAGCGCGCGCCGGCGACCGCACCGCGCGCGACATCATCGAATCGGCGACCTTCCAGCTGAGCCGCGCGGTCGAAGCGGTGGCCCGCGCGATCGACGAGTCCAGTCCGCACGTGGTCGCCGTCGGAGGTCTCGCTCAATCGGGACCGGAATGGCGCCTGCCGTTCGAGCGCGCCGTGCAGTCGCGACTCCCCGAAGCCCGTATCGTCGAACCTCTGTTGCCGCCCGATCTGGGCGCTTGCCTCGTCGCGTTCGAGTCGTTGGGCATCGAACTCGATGCCGAAGTGCGGAGCGGTCTCGTCGCGGCGCATCAACCCAAGCTCTCGGCCTGGCGCAAGGCTGACAGCGAACTTCCGTCGGTCGCGAGCGCAGTTCGAGCCATTGGAGGGGGAGTCCTCGTGGGGTTCGAGGCCTTGGCAGAACGCTGTCGCGATGCGCGACGCATTCGGATCGACGGCGTGCCCTCGGTGTTCTTCGCGGACTTCGCCACGGGCCTCGCCTCGGCCTTGCAGCGCATCGGGCGACCGTGCCAGGTCGTGGATGCGACCGCGTGGCGGCGCACTACAGCGACAGCTACCGACTTCGCGGACCACTTCGACCCGGCCATCGCGAACGATTTGCTCACGCTCGACGAGATCGAGATCGTCCACGGCCCGGGCAGTTTCTTGCATCCGGGTGGCGATCTGCTGCTGTGGGCCGAGATCCCCGAAGCCGAGGTCATCGCTCGCCGCGAGACCGCCGTGCTGTGCGAGTTGAATGCGATGGACATCGCGCCCGAACTGGTCGCGGCCCACCGCAAGGACTGGGAGCATCGCATCGATCTCGTATGCGACGCGCAACGACCTGGCGTTCCGCTGTCCGTCGCGTCCAGCGCCTGACCGGTTCGTGCACTGCGAGGTGCTCGGCCGGCGTCCTGCATCGTGGCCACGGTTGCAGTACACGTCATCGATCTGATCGCTACGCGGGCGCTCCATGCCTCGGACCGGCATCGAGGGCCGCCAGAATCAACTCGCGTGGACGCCCACCCCACATCAGCGCAGCCTGGAGCCCCGGTCGAGACGAGCCATTCCACAGCCCACCTCGTTCGACGCGGCTCGGCGTTGCCGGAATCCACGAATCGCGTCTGGCTATGCGTGGAACCCGTCGCCTTGATCCTCACCGAACGTGGCGCACTGCGGAATGGCTCGATTTCGGCCAAACCACTAGAGTCTGCGCTCCATGCCCGAACCCAGCTTGACTCCTGTCGATGATCGCCCGAGTGGTGGGTTCATCGGTCGCTTCCTCAACTTCGTCGAATGGCTGGGCAATCTGCTGCCTCACCCGGTCACGCTTTTCGCGATTCTGTGCGGCGTGATCCTGGTGGCCAGCGGCATCGCCGATTGGGCGGGACTCGAAGTGTTGGACCCACGGCCGATCGGGACGAAGGGTCGCTCCGAGGACGGCATCATCCGCGCCGTCGGATTGCTCGATGGCGAAGGTCTGCGCCGCATCGGAACGGGCTTGGTCCACAACTTCACGTCGTTCGCGCCGCTCGGAACGGTGCTCGTGGCCCTGCTGGGTGTCGGGGTCGCAGAGCGCAGCGGTCTCCTGGGCGCCGGCATTCGCAAGATGGTGCTGAGCGCGCCGCCCAACCTGCTCACGACCGTCGTCGTCTTCTCGGCCGTCATCTCGAACACGGCCAGCGAGATGGGCTACGTCGTGTTGATCCCGTTGTCGGCCGTCGTCTTCCATTCGGTCGGGCGCAACCCGTTGGTCGGCCTGGCCGCAGCCTTCGCGGGTGTGTCGGGTGGTTACTCGGCGAACCTGCTGATCGGCACGGTCGATCCCCTGTTGTCGGGCATCACCAACGAGGCGGCCAGGATGATCGACCCGGCCTTCGCACCGGGCGGCAGCATGGAGATCCTGCCGACCGCGAACTACTACTTCATGGCGATCAGCACCGTGATGATCACGGTGATCGGCACGCTCGTCACGACCAAGATCGTCGAGCCGAAGCTGGGCAAGTACGACTCGAGTCGCGCGGAGGAGGGGATCGAGGAGAGCACCAAGGACATGGGCGTTCTCTCCGCCAACGAGAACCGCGGGTTGAGGTGGGCTGGGATCACGATCCTGGGCCTTGTGATCGGGCTCGCCTTGCTGAGCCTGCCCGAAGGTGCGCCCTTCCGCGTGCCTCCGCCCAAGGATGGATCCCCGGCGCCCGACATGACCTTGGCGCAATCGCTCAAGCCTCTCTTGCAGAGCGTCGTGCCGCTCATCTTCGTCTTCTTCATGATCCCCGCGATCGTCTATGGGCGCATCGTCGGGACGATGAGGAACGACCGCGATGTGATCGACGGCATGGCCAAAGCGATGAGCTCGATGGGGCTCTACCTGGTGCTCGTGTTCTTCGCAGCCCAGTTCGTCGCGTTCTTCAACTGGTCGAACCTGGGCACGATCACCGCCGTGCTCGGCGCGGATCAGTTGGTGGCCTGGGACCTGACCGGACCCGAAGTGTTCTTCTTCTTCATCCTGATCTGCTGCTTCGTCAACCTGATGCTCGGCAGCGCGTCCGCACAGTGGGGTGTCACCGCTCCCATCTTCGTGCCGATGCTGATGACGATCGGCTACAGCCCCCAAGTCATCCAGGCCGCCTATCGCATCGGCGATTCGACGACGAACATCATCACCCCGATGATGAGCTACTTCGGTCTGATCCTCGCGTTCGCGATGCGTTACGACAAGAAGCTGGGCATCGGCACCTTGATCTCCATGATGATCCCGTACTCGATCTGCTTCCTGATCGGTTGGATCATCCTGTTCTACTCGTGGGTGTTCCTGTTCGACCTTCCGGTCGGTCCTGGAACGCCGCTGTACTACGTGCCGCCGACCTGAGCGATCGGTGCCGCGGCGTCGCTCTCGCAAGAGCCGCGGGCATCAGAACGTCACGGCGACCGCCGACGTGAAGTCGGCCGTCGACACCGGTCCCGGCAACGTGTCGCGCGTCCAGTATTGGAAGCGCCAGGTCTCGCCCGGGAGCACGACCGTGTTCTGGGGCAAGGCCAACAGGTCGAGCTCCATGAAGGCCTCGCCCGTGGGTCCACTGTCGAGCAATCCGCCCGGGACGTCGTTCAAGCGCACGAACGGCAGGCCCAAGCACAGGATGCCATCGAACAGAGGGATCGACGCGGCGGCCTCGCCCATCAGGAAGAAGCCGAACTCGTCAATCGGCAGTTGTCCAGCGTGCAAGGTCAACGTCGTGCCGAACGCGCAGGCTTCCACGTAGCCGACGAGCCCCGTGGAGTTCATGCTCGAATCGCAAACGACATATCCCGTTGCATCGCAGGCTTTGTAGGCGGAGACGCTGCCCGTCTGGATCATCGATCCGTTGTCCTCGATCGACGAAGCGATCCCGAGCTCGGTACGACCATCGCCGGTGACGTCGCCGAGGGACTCGAGCGCCATGCCGAAGTACAACTGGTCCCGACGAATCGTGGCCCGCGCGTCGCCGCTGAGCACGTCCAGGATCTGCACGCGCTCGAAGCCGCCGAACGGCATGCCGACCGCGCAATCAGGATTCCCGTCGCCGTCGAAGTCGTCCAGGATGGCGAGCGCGATCCCGTAGCCCGAGTTCAGGAACGTGCTCTGCCGCGTCCACAGCGTCGTACCGCTGCCACCGGAAACGAGCATCACCGTCCCGACCTGCGAGCCGTCGATCGTGCGCCAGGGCGACCCCACGACGTAGTCCCCGAACCCGTCCCCGTCGACGTCTGCGAGCGCAGCGATCGAGTGTCCGAACTGAGCGGCGGAATAGAGTCCCTGGTCGATGCGCAGGAAGTCACCCGTCGCGCCGGAGAACACCGTGACCGCTCCGGCGTTGATGCCGCCGGCAGAATCGGCTCGCGGGCTGCCGACGATGAGGTCGGCCACCCCGTCGCCGTTCACGTCGGGGATCCAGTCGACGACGCGTCCGAACTGGCCCGCGAAGACCGGGATCAAGTCGTGAACGACGCTGCCGTTCGCGCCCGAGTACACGGTCGTCGCATCGAGCGCAGGTTCGCCGACGAGGAACTCCGGGATGCCGTCGCCGTTCAGGTCCGGACATTCGGACAGGACGCGCCATGGCGAGGACGGCGGCGGCGACACCGGCACCGAGTACAGCACAGTGTTCGTCGCGCCAGAATGGACGATGACCTCGCCAATGCCGGCGTGCTTCATCACCGCGAAGTCCGGCACGGTGTCTCCGTCGAGGTCGCCCAAGAACCGCACCTCACCGCCGAAGTTGCTGTTGCCCGTGGTGTAGTTGATCGAGTCGATCACGGACCCGTCGACGCCCGACCGAATGTGGACTTCGCCCGAGAAGACGGCCGGGTTGTTGTCGCGGGGCGCGCCGACGAGCAGATCGCCTATGCCATCGCCGTTCAGATCGAAGCCAGCCGCGAACGTCCGACCGAAGTACTCCCCGATGTCGTCACCGAACGTCTGATAGAGCAACTCCTGCCCGTGAGCCGATGCGCACAGCAGGAACGAAGCGAACGCGATCGTGAGGGTCGGGTGATTCACGAACTCGATCCTAGCCGAGTGCGCAGGAAATCCGGGTCGTGGGCACGCCGGATCCCGATCCCGGGACTCGAGGCAGGCCCGAATGGGCCGTGTGCGCGGATCTCCCGGCCACGAGCCGGAGTGGGGGCGCGCTGGGTGAGAGCTCTTCGAGCCGAGTCCGTGTCCCGCAACGTGCTCCTACGATCGGCCTGCACCGTTCGACGACGACCTGTGCTGTGCGGCGTCCTCGAGTTGCGTGTTACGCAACCATGACCACCGCTCTCCGCACGAACAGAGCATCGTGGTCAGGGTCGCCAGGCGCTGCGTCGCGCCAGAACCTGTTCTCCTAGGTCGTTCCTCGGCATTGATTCATGCTTCGTCGGATCCAAGAACTGTGCGTGTTCGGTCTCGTCCTCGCTGCCTGCGCTGGCACCGAGTCCCTTCATGTGGTCGACGAACATGGTGCGCCCATCGAAGGCGTGCTCGCGCTGAGTGGAGTCCGGAGTGGCGTGCCCAACCCGTGCATCGTCGCGTCGATGACCAGCAACGCAGGCGAAGCGACCAAAGTCGACTACGCACGCGTTGCGTTGTTCAAGGACGGCTACCACCCGTTCATCGACGGTATCGATCAGCCTTTCAAGTACATGGATGCGCCGTGGGGTGATCGGCCCGAGCCTCGGGTGATGTGGTCCTTCCGTGACTCGGATCCAAGGCTCGTGCACGTCGCGGAGTTCGAGTGCCTACGTCCGTCCGGCGTCGACGGCACGCGACTCGAGTTGCCGAGCGAGCTTCCGCTGACCGTCGACTTCTTTCATGAAGACAAGTCCTTTCGCGTCACAGCACTCGAAGGCGGATTGATCCCGAGCTCACGCTTCTACTTCGCCGGAGCGGCTACGACCGCCACCCACGACCAATTGCGCGGCGAAGAGGTTCTGGCGTTCTACGTCCTTGGGGACGACGGAACACCACGTTTCAAGGTATGTCTCGTGGACCGTTATCCGATGTGGGTCGGAATCGGATCGCGCAGGACGGATACGTTGCGCTGGTTGTGGACCGAGGTCGACGACCTGACGACCCCCGTCGTCCTGCAGCTGACCGAGGAGGAGCGCGCGCTCCACGTCGATCGGATCGTCGACCCGAGCCCTGGACCTTCCTTCGAGCTCGACGGCGATCCGGAACGGATACGAATCGCGCTGGAGACCCACCTCACACCGCTCGACATCCCGGAACGTCTGCAGAGCTGGCTCGAGCGGATCGACAAGGGGTACGGAGTCAGGTAACAGTAACTACGATTCCCCCTTCGCGGGGGCG
>JAJDEX010000177.1 GCA_029259575.1 Planctomycetota bacterium
CCTGTGTGTGGGCGCTCGAGCTGGATGGCCCGCATCTGGACCTTCGGGTGACCGCGAGCGGCGCATCGCCAGGCCCCGCCGCGCGGGTGTTCGTCGAGCCTTGTGCCTGCGTCTTGAGGCGGGGGTCCTCGCGTGTCGATGCACGCGTGACGTGTGTCGTGCGTTGCACGCGCACGTCGAGGACGTCCGCGCGTTGCAGCACGCGCATCGCTCGACGAGCAACGCACGCAGTTGTTGTCGTGACCAGCGCTGCGCACTGCACGACCGACCCACTCGCACGTGCAGAGTTCGCACGCGCACCACCGGCAACCGGCGCGATCGCCGGTCGCTGTGAACGTCACAGATGCGCGTCCACACGACCTCCCTCCTGCAGCGCATGTGTGCGCCACAGCCCAGAGCCAGCAAGACTTTGCTGCCTCTCAGAGTTCCGAACCGTTAGTCGGTGCTCTGCGGGAACACGCTCGAGAGCGTTACCCCAGGGTCATTTCATCGATCGTTGATTTCGATTTTCGATTTCTGATCTTCGATTTGATTTGTCGTCGTTACTTCGTTGCTTTGTTCGGTGTGCCCCTCAGCTCTGGATCGTCCAGAGGGGGAACGTGTTGCCGTTGAACTCGGTCAGGCGCAGTTCCTGCGTCGACTGGTTCCAGGTCCACGCGGGCGTGGTGTTGCCGCTGCGGGTCACGTTGCTCGGGGGGTAGCTGAGTCCGCGGATCACGATGTCGACCGTGATGCCGTCGGTGTTGTTGAAGACGAGGGTGAAAGCACCGTTCGTGTTCAGGCCGATCTCGTTCGCGTCGAACGCGATCTCGCTCATGTTCGAAACCGTGTCGATCTGGACGCGGTTGATCCCTGTGTGGGTGTACCAGCGGACCGGAGTCACCTCGCCCACGACGTCCTGCTTGACGTCGAAGGCCCAGTACTTGGCATCACGGTCGACGAGCACTTCGTTGAAGGCGTTCGTTCCCGGAGCGGTGAAGGTCTTGTTGCTCAACCAGTCCAAAACCTCCGTTTCGGACACCGTAGTCCAGTGATGCGTGGTTCCGGGGACCGTGGCGTTGAGGCCGTCTCCACCCCGCGCGTTGTCGTAGTGGTCGTGGAAGGCGTCGCACTGGGCACGGATGTGCGCGAGCGGGTCGCCATCGGCATAGGTCGTCCAGACCGGGATGGAGGTCAGGTTGCGAGCGATGTCCGTCTGGCTGTTGACGATGCCCGTAGCGCTGTCCCAGTCCATCGTCGAGGCGACGCAGTAGCGGTAGGGCACGTCCGTGGGGCTGCCACCGAACATCAGAGGACTGTCGAAGAGCGCGTTCTCGGTGGCGACCGAGTAGAGGTCTTGCAGCGACGTGGTGCCGGTGTGGTTCACGAGTCCAGCGAACCGCAGTTGATCGGGAGCCACGTGGCGAGCCGCATAGCTCGTCATCCAACCGCCGCCCATGGAGAACCCAACTCCATAGACACGTTCGTCATCGATCGGCAGGTGGTGAGCAACCCAGTCGAGCGCGAGCTCGGTGTTCTCCTGCGCATAGTCGATGCCGTAGTTGTAGACGTGAGCACCCAAGGGAGCGACGACGAACCAACCCCGTTCGCGCGCCTCCTGGAAGTAGGTGGTCTGCGCGTACACGTCCGCCGGCGTCTGTCCGTAACCGTGGAACAGAACAAGCAGCGGTGCATACATGTTCCGGTTCTGGGGGACGCCGACGAGGAAGCTCTCAGTCCAACTGGTTCCCGTCTGACCCAGCTGGACTTCGGCAACTCCTGGTCGCACCCATCGAATGGTCTGCGCCGTTGCGAGTGGAGCAGCGAGCTGCCCTCCTAGGGCAGCCTCGAGGGCGGCGGTGTCACCCAGGATCTCTCCATCGATGCCACGGATGAGCGTGTTCGCTTCAGCCTGGCGGGTGAGGGGAGCAGGGTTCTGGTCGACCGGCAGAGTGGCCTCTGTGGACCCGATCGCGGCGAAGGACAGTGCGAGTGATGTGATGAGCATTGGACTCAGGTTCTTGGGTTGCTGTAGCGGGCTTGGGTTGCGCCCGAGAAGTGAATACTAGCGCTACTTGCAAGATCTGTAAGCAGCAGACCTCTTGCCTACAGGCAGCCGAAGCGTGTTCCCTAGAACGCTCGGTCTAATGGGCGGTGAATTGGTTAAGTCTCAATCTGGGGCAGTTTGCGGCCCTGCGGTAGGCCGGACATGCCCGATCTGAGACACGAAGCTCTTGTGCAATTCAATTGTCCCTTGTGAATTCAATAATGGCGTTCCTCCTTATTGAATTCGAACTGCATTCCCACCCGGGGACCTGGAATCCCCCTCCAGGGGCCGTCCAGGCCGGTTCCAGCTGCATCTGGAGCCACTGGAAAGCTAGGATCCACCCATGAAACCCAACTGGATGGTGATCGGGGCCCTATCAGGGGCCCTCGGCGTGGCGTTCGCGGCCTGGGGCGCCCACGGGATGGAGACGGTGATCCTCGAGCCGAAGCGCCAGACCTGGTGGCTCGATGGGGTCCGCCTGCAGATGTGGCATGCCCCGATCCTCTGCCTGGTGGGCTGGATCGCCGGCTCGGGGACCCCCCTGGGGGGACGAGCCCAACTCTCAGGCTGGTTCCTGGCTCTGGGGAGCCTGATCTTCAGCGGGTCCCTCTACGCGATGGCCCTCGGTGGACCCTCGTTCCTGGGCGCGATCACCCCCCTCGGGGGCCTCAGCCTCATCCTCGGGTGGGTCGTCCTGGCCCTGATGGCCCGCCGGACCGCTTCGGGCACCTGAGAACCACGGGTGCGGAGCCGCCCGGTCTTGTTCCCGGTCAGGCCAGGGGCGGTCGGGCCTCGGCGAGGATGCGCCGGGTCAGCAAGTCCCGCAGCTCGGTCACCCGCGGACCAGGTCGGCCATTCCCGACCGACTGGTTGGCAATCCGGACGATCGGGACGATCCCGCGAACGCTCGAAGTGAGACACGCTTCGTCCAGTTCTCCGACCTCGGCCAGACCGACCGCCTGCTCCTGGACCTCCATCCCCAACTCGGCAGCCAGCTCGAAGACGACCTGGCGGGTGATCCCCGGCAGGACTCCGCCGCCAGCCGATCGAAGGACCTGCCCCTGGATCGCGATGAAGTTGCTGCTGACACCCTCCAGCAGTTCCCCGGAACCGGAGGTCAGCATGGGCTCGTAGTTGTCGCGGGGGTCCCACTCGTGGGCGATGCGCTCCGTCGCGAAGGCGGCACCCTTCACCTCGGGGTCCTTGCGCTCCAGATCCCTCAGCGGTTGGACACCGACCCCGAGCTCGTAGGCCTCCGGGGGAGGGAGCACCAAGGGACGCAGCCCCAGCAGGACGGTGCCGGTTCCACCCAGGCTCACTGCTGGGGAGGGCAGGAAGTCGATCCTGACTCTCAGGTCGCCCTCGTGCTCCCGCAGCGCCTGATCCAGGGCGCGCCGCAATTGGAGCTGGTCCCAGGGCGGCAGGCCGCGCACCTTTGACCCCTTCGCCGCGCGCTCCAGGTGCCGGTCGAGGGCGAACAGTCGAACACCGTCATGCGTTCGCAGACCCTCGTACACCCCGTGCGGCATGCTTGCGTAGGCCGCATCGAGCGGATCCCCCGGAGTCGAGGCGTCCAGGGGTAGGGCACGCGCGCCTTGGTCGGTGCTCTCGTACAGCCAAGCGTGGTTCATGGTCGATATCAGTACAGAGGAGGTTGGTCCGAGGCTCGTCACCCGCACCTGCCCAACCGACCTTATGATCCGCGGCCGCCCGGCCCAAGGCCCACCCATGCTTCGCCCCACGACTCTTCCCACTCCTCGAGCCGACCGTTGTTCCGGTCGGAGCCTCGGTGCGTGGACGTTGATGCTGGCGCTGACCTTGGGAAGCGTCACGACCGCGTGTCAAACCACGCGCCGCCCGGTCAAGCCGAGCTGGCCCGTGCTGGAGCCCGCCGAGCTCGGCCAGATGCCGAACGTCTCGGTGACCGCGGGGATCTGGGCCGGCGGACAACCGAGCCTCGAGGACCTGGCACTCGCGCAACGGCGTGGCGTGGCTCGGGTCATCGCGCTCTGCACGCAGGCCGAATGCGCCGCGTCCGGAATCGCGGCGGCCTGCAAGGAGCTGAACCTCGAGTGGCACTCGTTCGGGCCCGAAAAGGAAGGACCGCTGCCCGACGACGCCGTCGTTCGCGCGTTGAACCTGCTGGCCGATCCGAACGCTCCGCCAACACTTCTCTTCTGCCGGGACGGGTCGGTGACCGCCATGGTGCTCGCCGTGCATCGCATGGTTCATGAGGGCGTGGACGAGGACCAGGCCTTGATGGACGCGCGGCGTGGCGGGCTCGAAGCCG
>JAJDEX010000178.1 GCA_029259575.1 Planctomycetota bacterium
TGCCAGGTGGCCGATGACGTAACCGGGAGGAAGGTGACTGACACCGTACTCCCGACGCGGTACTCCCGTTCAGTCCCTCGGGTTCAAAGGCGCTTGCGCCAGGCGGCTTCGACTTCGGGGACGTTGCCCCATTGCTCGGCGGCCATCGCCATGTACAGCGTGACGTCCGCCGGCGCGTACTTCGCGTCGAGATCGCTCAGCGTGCTCTCGAGCTTGGTCGGGTCCGGCTTGCAGTCCTCGAGGTTCTCGATCATGCCCTCGTCGTGCTCGACACCTGTGCCGTCCAGGAAGTCGGTGATGAGCGCCTTGTTCGACGACATCAAGTACGTGCCGAACAGCTCGTAGGTGAGCTCGGCGTTGGCCGTCTGCTCCAGGATCATCTTCGCGCGCTTCGAGCGTTGTTGCAGCGGCAGTTTCTTGATCGCCTGCGGGCGGAAGCGGAGCGCTTTGGCGACCTCGCCGTCGAGCGGACCGAAGCCCTTCTCGCTGAGGGTCTCGTAGATGGCGTGGAAGTGCGCCTCGTCGAGGGCGCGGAGTTGTTCGATGACCTGCATGGGATTCTGGCTGCTTGCGCCGCTGGTGGGGGGCGGTGAGGCGCGGCGAGCGGGCGGGAGTCTAGCAGTCCTCCGCTGCCCGGTTGTGACGGATCCGCCCAAACCCCATGATCGTGGCCCGCATGACCTTGAATCCCCCGCAACCCGGCTTCCCGCGCTCCGAAGCCGCTTACGCGTTCTGCGCGAGCCTGTTCGTCGTGACGCTGGTCCTGACGAACGTGATCGGGACCAAGCTGTTCGTCGTGCCGGAGTGGCTCCCGTTCTTCAGCGGCGAGACGCTGACCTCGGGCATCCTGACCTATCCAATCACGTTCTTGCTGACCGACCTCGTGTCCGAGATCTGGGGACGCCAGCGTGCCAATGCCATGGTGATCTGGGGGTTCCTGATGAGCCTCCTGATGCTGGGCGTCCTGAGCCTCGCGGTGAGCCTCGAGCCGTCCGAGGTCTGGACCCAGCCGGATCACGGATTCCACAGCGCGGTCATGTTGCAGCTCGCGTTCGCGGCCACGTTCGCCAACCCGGCGATCCTGCTCGGCGCGTCGATGGTGGCCTACCTGGTGGCGCAGCTGTTCGACGTGCGCCTCTACCACTTCTGGTGGAAGGTGACCCGGGGCCGTCACATGTGGCTGCGCAACAACGGCTCGACCATCATCAGTCAGCTGGTCGACACGATCATCGTGAACGGCATCTTCCTGCGCTGGGGCCTCGACATGCAGTGGGACGCCATCGGTCGCATCATCCTGATGGTCTACCTGTTCAAGGTGTGCCTCGCGGTGATCGACACGCCGATGATCTACGCGGCGCGTGCGGCCATGGAGCGCTTCCTCGGGATCGCCCACGATCCCGGCCGCGCGAGCGCACCCCTGGCCTGAATCAGGCTTCGCGCACGGCGAGCACCTTCACCTTGAAGGTGACGGTCTTGCCGGCGAGGGGATGGTTGGCGTCCAGCACGACGCCGTCGGCGTTCGATTCGACGATGCGCATCTCCATGTCCTCGAGGTCGAGCTCCGGGTCGTCGCCCTCCTCGAGTTCGAGCTCCAAGGAGACCCACGTCCCCTTGGTCATGTCCGCGTCCTCGGGGAAACGGCTGCGCGGCACCGTGACCAGCACGCCGGGGTCGTACTCCCCGAACGCATCGGCCGGTGCGAGCGTCACGTCCAGCTGGTCGCCCTCGGACTTGCCCAGCAGTTCGGCCTCAAGCGCTTCCGGCAGCACGCCTTCGCCCGGGAGGAAGTCCATCGGCCCGTGGTCCGAGCTGGATTCGTGCACGACGCCTTCGTCGTCGGCCACTTCGTACTGCAGTAGGGCGATGCGCCCGGCCTCGATCTTCATTCGGAAGTGACCCGTTGTTCGTCCGTCTCGTCCGAGGGGATGGGGGTGATCTGGGATTCGGGCGTCAGGTAGGTCGAGCCGCGCAGGCCGCTCTCGTAGCGCGCCCAGAAGTCGGCCGACTCCTCGTAGCTCATGCGACCTTCCTCGAGCGCGTCCTCGACGTGCCCGCGCAAGCTGCGCAGCAGGTCGGCCTCGTAGTACTCGACGAACGCCAGCACTTCCTTGACGCGATCACCACGCAGGACGTGGCTGAGTTTCGGACGGCCTTTGTCATCGATGTCCACGTGCACGACGGTGGCGTCGCCGAACAGGTTGTGCATGTCGCCCAGGATCTCCTGGTACGCGCCGACCAGGAAGAACCCCAGGTCGTAGCGCTCACCCGGCGTGAACTTGTGCAGCTCGAGGACGTTCTTGACGTCGCGCCGATCGATGAACTTCGAGATCTTGCCGTCGGAGTCGCACGTGAGGTCGGCCAGGATCCCGCGTTGGGTCGGCTCCTCCTCCAGGCGATGGATCGGCAGGATCGGGAAGAGCTGGCCGATGGCCCAGGAGTCGGGCATCGACTGGAAGATCGAGAAGTTGACGAAGTAGGTGTCCGCCAATTCGTTCTCGAGGTCGGCGAAGTCCTCGGGCACGTATTCGAGCGTGCGCGTGATGTCGAGCACGGCGCGGCGCGCACGCCACACGTACTCCTCGACCAGCGCGCGGTGGGGCAGGCTCAATTGGCCCGTTTCGAACAGCAGCGACGCCGTTTCGCGCGCCTCGAGCGCGTCGTGATAGCGCTCCATGTGGTTCGCTTCGGTCATCCCCGACGCCAAGGGCGCCAGGCCGACGAGCACGTCGGGCGCATCGTCCGGGATCGGGCTGGGTTCGTGCTGGGGGTCCAAGCTGGACACGCCGACCACGTCCGCGACCAGGACCGCGTGGTGCGCGGCCAGTCCGCGGCCCGATTCGCTGACGATGATCGGCGCGGTGATCCCGTACTTCTCGCAGCACTCGGAGAGCGCCCAGACGATGTCGTTCGCGTACTCCTGCAAGGAGTAGTTGCGCGACGACTCGAAGTCGGTGTTCGAACCGTCGTAGTCGATCCCCAGGCCGCCGCCGACGTCGAACCACTTGATGTTCGCGCCCATCTGGGTCAGACCCGAGAGCAGGTTCGTCGCCTCGCGCATCGCCTGCAACAACGACCTGGTCCTCGCCGGCGAAACCGGGCTGCTCGTCGATCCCGGCG
>JAJDEX010000179.1 GCA_029259575.1 Planctomycetota bacterium
GACCGAGCGAAGGATTTCCCTCACGGAACGGCATGTGACAGCTGATGCAGTCCTCGTTCTTGTCGGGCCACTCGGACGCGCGCCATTGGCGCACCGTCTTGTGCTGGTCGTGACAGGTGGCGCAGAAGTCGACGCGTTGGAGATCGATCGTGGCGATCGGGTTGCACGGCGCGCCAGGCACGGTCACGGTCGCCGCCATGCCGCCGTTCGGGAGCAGGTGACAGGACAAGCAGTCGACGCCCTCTTCCCGGCGTGACGAGCGCGGCAGCACGCGCTTGTAGAGTCCGCTGATGAAGACGGGTTGGGGTGCGTGGCAATCGATGCAGTCCTTGTTGGAGAAGTCCATCGACTGCACGCGCACGTCCTCGTCGATCCACGACTTGGCGTGCCAGGAGTCCTTCCACTCGTCGTAGATCTGCTGGTGGCACTCCGCACACTGGGCGGACGAGGTCCATTGGCGCCCGCCGCCGGTCGTCGTGAGGTCGCCTTCGGTCGGCCCGGCGACGGTCAAGCTCAACCAGACGGCGACCGCCAGGACGAGGATTCCAGCGATGTACCTCATGCGAGCGGACCTCCCGCGGGGTCTTCGGGCAGGGTCTCGCCCGAATCGAAGTTGGGGTCGTCATCAGGTCCGTTTTCAGGGACCTCCGGCGTGAACGGGGTCTCGAGCGGCGCTTCCGCGGAGGGCTGGAGGCTGCCGCTGTCCGCGATGCGACCATGGGCCAACCGGATCGTTCGCGTGGCGATCGAGGCGGCCTCGTCGGGGTCATGCGTGACGTGCAGCACGGTCAGCCCGAGGTTCGCTTGCAGTTCGCCCAACTTGACCAGCAGACCGCGGCGGAGGTCCTTGTCGAGCGGGCCCAACGGTTCGTCGAGCAGCAGGATGCGCGGGTTCTGAGCGAGCGCGCGTGCCAGGGCCACGCGTTGAGCTTCTCCGCCGGAGAGTCCGGGGACGCGCCGCTTCTCGAAGCCGGCGAGGTCGACGAGGTCCAGCAGCTCGCCCACGCGGCGCTTGCGCTCGCCGTAGCCGACCCCCGCGCGCTTCAACACGAAGCGCAGCGTCTTGGCCACGGTCATGTGCGGCCACAACGCACCACCTTGGAACAGCAGACCGACGCCCCGATGTTGTGGCGCGACGACCTGTTTGGCGCCGTCCTGGACGGGCTTGCCGAACATGGAGATCGTGCCCTCGCTGATGTTCCCGAACCCGGCAATGGCCCGCAGCAAGGTCGTCTTGCCACAGCCTGAAGGTCCGACCATCAACAGGTGCTCGCCGCGCAGCACGTCGAGTTGCACAGGACCCAGAATGGTCTTCTTGCCGGCGCGCACCCGGAGGCCGCGGACTTGGATTGCGAGTTCGGTCACGGGAGGACCTCGAGTTTGCGGCCGACGAACAGGGACCACAAGAGGCCCGGTAGCACGACGACGAAGAGGGAGATCAAGGCGAGGGCGGCGACGGAATCCACACGGCCGAAGTGGGCCATGTTGAAGATGCGGTACATCACGGTGTTGTTCGCCGCGGGCACCAGAACGGCTGCGTCGAGCTCGCGCATGGTGAGAACGAACATCAGGACCCAGCTGCCGACCAGGGAGGGCTTGATGGCGGGCGCCACGACGCGGAACAGGCGCGTGATCGGTCCGGCACCGGCGAGCAGGCTGCTCTCCTCGAGCTGGGGGTCGACGTTCGACACCGCGTGTTCACAGACGAGCGTGGGGAACGTGAGATAGCGGCCGATCAGGATCAGCACGACGATGCCGCCGCTGGCGTAGAACCGCATCAGCAGGTCCTTGCCGGACACGACCAGCACGCCGCTGTGGTTCCACAGCGAGATCGTCCCGATGCCGTACAGGATCGCGGGCACCGAGATCGGAACGACGACCGCGACCAGGAGCAGCCAGCCCCGGCGCGCGCGCGCGATGCAGTGTCCCAGGATCAGTGCCAACGGGACGGCGAGGGTCGCTGCGACGGCGGCGTACGACACGCTGTTGATCAGCGCTTCCCGCGCCAAGGTGAGGGCGCGCGTGAACGATTCCTGGAGGTGGCCGAAGGACCAGGCGACCTGGCCACCGCCCGCGTTCCAGACCAAGCGTGCCAGCGGAACGCCGGCGCCCATGGTGAACGCGAACAAGCAGAAGAGCAGTCCCGCCCAGCGCCACTTGCCCAACCGCAACCGGTCGGGCGCTCGGAAGTTGGAACCCATCGTGCTGCGCGC
This sequence comes from Planctomycetota bacterium, assembly GCA_029259575.1. GTDB lineage: Bacteria > Planctomycetota > UBA1135 > UBA1135 > JAJDEX01. Next base: position 2,214 of record JAJDEX010000179.1, read on the forward strand.
ACCACGGCGGCGCAGGAGCAACGCGGGGATCAGGGCGATCAACGTCAGGGCCACCAGCGGCGTCGAACTGGCGACGGCGCGCGCTGCGTTCTTGTCGATCCGCCACGAGGCGAAGGCCTGGTCGGCGAAGACGTTGAACTTGGGGCCCTTGGAGGACACGTAGTCCGGCAAGGCGAAGTCGTGGATGGCGAAGACGAAGGCGAAGCAGGCGCCCGCCGCGATCGAGGGCAGCACCAAGGGCAACTCCATCGCCAGAACGGCGCGCTTGCCACCGGCCAGCAAGGCGGCTTCCTCCTGACCGGCATCGATGCTCTCCGCCGCGCGCGCCGTGAACAGCGCGACGAGCGGGAAGAACGACAGGCCCATCAGCATGATCGTCAGCGGCGCGCCTTGAACGATCGAGAGCCACTCGTGATCCACGAGCCACTCGTTGATCAGGGCGACCCAGGTCAGGCCCAGGAACAGCGGGGGCATCAGGAACGGCAGGAGCCCCATGCCGCGCAGCACGCCCGCGCCGGGAAGGTCGGTGCGAGCCGTGAGCCATCCGTACGGAACGCCCAGGAGGACCCCGATGCCCGCGGCGCCGAGCCCCAGCTTGACCGTGCGGCCGAGCAGGCTCAACGTTCCCGGCTCGGTCAACGTCTGAAACGCGCTGGGTTCGAACACGACCCGCATGCCCATGACCGCCAGGGGCGCGAGGCCCGCGACGATCAGGACCACGAGGGCCGGGATCAGAAGCCTGCGACTCACGTCACTCTCCGAGGAACATCTTCCGAAGGTGGTCGGTGTGCGCCGCCATGTTCCGACCCACGGCGTCGTAGTCGACCTTCAGGATGTGAATGTTGTCACGGACGTGGGGCGGGCGGTCGACCGAAGCGCGCACGGGGATCTGCGCCGAACGCGAATGGGCGAGCCGTTCCTCGATCTCCTTGCGCAGGACCCAGTCGATGAAGCGCTTGGCGTTGTCGGGGTGCGGCGCGTCCTGGATCATGCAGACCGTGTTCGGGATCAACAGCGTGCCCATCGGCGGCTCGCCGTTCGGGCCCTCCATCTGGTCCGGGTAGATCGGCATGACCGGCTTGCCGTTCAAGCGAGCGACGTTGAAGTCGTCCGTGTCCGTCCAGCCCCAGGCGAGCTGCCCGTCCGCGACCAGCGTCATGACCTGGCCGTTGGAGCGCGCGACGTTGACGGCGGGCGGACTCTCGCTCTGGTGCTCGGCGATGAAGCGCCAGTAGCGGTCGGCCTCCTCCATGCCGAACGTCTCGTACATCGCGGCGGCGTGCGTCAGGGTCGTCCCCGTCAACGGTCGCGCCACGGTGCAGACGCCGTGCCAGGCGGGGTCGTGGAGGTCCCACATCCCGCGGATCTTCCCAGGGTCCTGGACCAGGTTCGTGTTCACGATCAGGACCCGGGCGCGGGCGGCGAAGCCCGTCCACAGGAACTCGGGGTCCCGGAACTCGGCGGGGATGTCCGCCGCGCTGGGGGAGTCGTAGGGCTGCAGCAACCCGAGGTGCTCCAGGTGAACCGTCTGGGCGATCTCGTTGTTCCAGAAGACGTCGCAGCGCGTGCCGCCCTTGGCCTCCTCGATGATGCGACCGACCAGGCCGACCGTCTTCTGGGCCTCGAGGTCGTATTCGGCGCGTACGTTCAGGCCGGTCTCCGCCTCGAAGTCGTTGACGAGCTCCTCCGAGAACACCTGATCGAGCGCGACATAGATCACGAGGTCGGGCTCGGGACCGCAGCCGACCAGGGCGCCGGCGCAGGCGAGGAGACTGAGGAGAAGGGTCCGCTGGGGACCGCGCGAGGGCGTCGTGGGGGAGGCTTGGGACATGCTGGCGGCTCTAGTCGGCACGCACGGGAAGGTCTCACCCGGTTCGGGATCCGAAGTGACTTCCCGGGCGAACGCGCAGCCTAGCAAAGCGCACGGTCCCTCTCTGCCTTGGGAGCATCGAGGGACCGTTTCGGGGTTACGCGAACCGAAGGGCGTCCGCGCGACGAGCCGTGGGCGATCAGAAGGGCTGCCAGATCGGCCCTTGCTGGTTCTCGGCGATGACGTAGACCGCCTGACCGGGCAACTCGTCGATGTGGTCGACCACGAACACGAAGGCCCCGTCCCCGGGACCGATCGTGGGAGGCAGGAAGGCCGTGAAGTAGGCCTGCCCCGTCGTCTGGACCAGCCACGTCTGCAGCGTCTCGGAGATGGTCTGGATCCCGCCGGGTCCGACGTGGTACAGGCGACCGCGGACCGAGTAGCCCTGGGGCGCGGGGGAGCCGTCGCTGTCCATCAGCTTGACCTCGATCGACGCGATTCGATTCCGGGTCGGGCCCGAGACCGTGATCGCTCCGGATTCGACGTGGACCGGCGCCGGCAGGACGCGGTCGGGCGTCGTGACCAGCTTGTCGATGAACTGCACGTTGCCCGAAGGATCGCGCAGGATGAGGTTGATCGTGTGGGTCGTGCCCGGCGTCAGCTGGTTCACGATGATCGAGAACTTCTGGCCGTAGACCGGCCAGATCGGAGCACGCAACTGGGGCGTGTTGCCATCGAACCCGGCTCCGACGAGCGTCGGCTCATCGGTGTAGAACTCGAGCTTCACGGCCGTCTGGGTGACGTACATCACCTGGATGTTGCCGACCAACTGCGGGGCGACCCGGTCGCGGATCTTGATGCGCCGCACCAGCGGGTCCGAACCGCCTTGGATCTCGTAGCCGTCGGGCTGACCGTCGCGATCGGAGTCGGCGGCCTCGGGGTCCGTCCCGAGGATCAGTTCATCGAGGTCGAGGACCTCGTCGTTGTCGCGATCGATGCCGCGCGGGTTCCCCTTCCAGAGCGGCGTGCCCTGGATCGTGATCGGCGTGCCGCTCACCGCAAGGGCGACCACGTCCGCGATCGTCATGTTCGGCATGGCCGAGGAGCTCATCCGGAACGTGGCCGTCACGGGGTCGTACGCCCCACCGGGCCAGACGTCCCGGCCCGCGAAGCGGATCGGCCCGTAACTCAGGATCACGTCGCAGTGACCGGCGTCAGCCTGGGCGATCACGTAGGCGAAATCGTCCCGGGCACGACCCGTGATGTTGCTGGCGTCCAGCGTCAACTGCGTTGCGGCCGCGGGCGCGATCCCGGTGTCGAGGACCCCCAGGAAGTCGGCGATCTTGCTGGCTTGCGCGGGCGTGATCGTGAGCCGTTGCGTGCCGTCCGGAAGCAACTGCAGGATGTGATCCTCGATCGACGTGAAGGAGCCGGTGTGCCCCAAGCCGTAGCCGAGTTCGTTGCGCGTGCCGACGTCGCCGCCGACCACGAACTCCGGAGAGAGGGCCTTCTCGGCGATGCCGCGCAGGGGAGGTACGACGGTGGTCGGTGCCTGTCCGCCCAAGCCGTGCGAGACGACTTCGCCCGAGGTTCCGAGCGGCAGCGCGTGGCAGTCCACGCACGCCATCGCACCGAGCACGGGCAGGTTGTGGAACAGGTCGCGACCTTCGACCTGGTTGGGCGACAAGGTCCGATCCGCGTTCTGATGGGGGTTCGCAGGCCAGGCCAAGGAATCCAGGTAGCGCGCGGTGTAGTTGAACTGGATGCCCAGGGCCTCCGGCTTGCCGTCGACCTCCCGTTCGAGCAGTCCGATGAACGTGTTGTCGAACTCGAAGAGGGAGCGCTTCTCGCCGCGCCAGTGCCAGGGTCCGACCTCGCGCAGGCTGCGCGCCGTCTGCGTCATCAGCGGCCCCTTGTTGTCGAGCGCATGACCGACGCTGGCACGCGGAGTGCCCTCGTGGTCCAGGAAGGTGCCCAGGTCCCACGCCAGCATGTCGGTGTGGCCTCCGATGTGGCAGGACGCACAGGACGACGTGCCGGACTTGGAGTTGCGCGTGCGCGAGAAGTCGAGGCGGCCCTGGACGATCTCCTTGGGCAGCGGGTCCCAGCCTGTGGCCTTGGCGGGGGGCGCGTCCCAGGTCCAGCCGGTCGCGGGCGGCAAGTTGCGGAGCGGGATCAGGGAGAACGAACTCTCACCCGAGTTCAGGACGGCCAGGTGTGCGCCGTTCGGACTGACCACGCAGGTGCGCGGACCTGCGCCGTTCTGGCCGTCGGTCAAGCTGACGCTGGGGTTGCTTCGGTTCTGGACGATCTGGATCTCGCCGATCCAGGTCGTCGTGGCGCCATCGATGCCCAGCACGGTGACGTTGCTGGAGCCGTACCCGCAGACGTAGGCGCGCGTTCCGGTGGCGTTCATGGCCACGCCCGTGGGCGGAGCGCAGCGCGCGTTCGCGTCGGGGATCAACGCGTCCAGATCGATCTGGGTGTG
>JAJDEX010000180.1 GCA_029259575.1 Planctomycetota bacterium
TGCTCGGCGGTTTCCAGGACGACGCCGAGGTCTTCGTTCTGCTGAACCAGACGTTGCAGACCACGCTGCAGGAACTGGGTGACGTGGACAGCGACGCGCTGTACCACGACGTCGAAGCCCGCGCGCGGCACCTCGTGCGCGCACCGGATCGAGGCCCTCTCGCCGATGAGATTCGCAAGAGGCTCGACCCGTCCAGTCGAAGTCAGGTGACGGCCTACCTGGAGAGCTTGGCCCTCGAGGAGCGGCGCGCAGGACTCACCACCGCATGCGACGTCGAGGCACTGGCCGAAGCCTGGTTCCAGCACTTCGACGAGCCCGGTTCGCATGTGCGCGACGAACGCCTGCGCATTGCGCGGCTGGGCGACGCGGATCTCGGACGTGCGCTCCAAGCACGTTTGCCGTTCCTGGACGACCCCGACCGACGCGCATTCCTGGTGCAGTGCATGGTCGAAGCCCTACCCCCGTTCGAAGGTGCGCGCGCCCTGGAACCTCTGTCCGAGGGCCTCGCGGAAGCGGGTTGGCGCACGCTCGGTCTGCGCGACGTGCTCTGGACGGCGGACGTCCTGCGCCCGTGGATCTCCAGCGACCGTGGAGCAGGATTGCGATTGCGTGCGGCGTCTCTCGCGTCCGACGCGCTCGAACACGGACCGAACGCGGAACTCGAAGCGCTGCTGCTCGAGCTGATCGGAGATACCGATCCGTCCCTGCGCATCGCCGCGTTCCACTGGCTGGCGCGTGCTCCCCACGTGGCGAGTCTGGCGCCGGAGCTGTACGCGGGTTGGAAGCAGCTGGACCTGGAGGCCGGGCTCGAGCGCTTGCGGGAACTGCCGCGTGCGACGGCCCTCGTGCCCTTCCGCGAGGACTTGATGCGCCTGTGTGCGCAGGGGCGCGACGAGACGTCCATCTTCGAACTGCTCGGCGGTTTCCAGGACGACGCCGAGGTCTTCGTTCTGCTGAACCAGACGTTGCAGGCCACGCTGCAGGAACTGGGTGACGAGGACAGCGACGCGCTGTACCACGACGTCGAAGCCCGCGCGCGGCACCTCGTGCGCGCGCTGGTGCGCGTCGACCAGGAGGCCGCCGTTCTTCCGCTCCTGGCTGCGCTCGAGGCGCAAGAGGCCGCGCCGCCTCCCGAAACCGACTTTGGAACCCGTCGCTGGCGTCTCGCGAAGTCCAGTCTCGCCGGACTCGTGCGGACCGAGGCCGGCCGGCGCGCCGCCGACGATCGCTTGCGGGACCCGTCGGTCGAACGTCGCATTCGCATCGAAGCCGCGCTCCTGCGCGCATCGGCGAGCTCGGAGGCGCGCGCCTACCTGCGCGACGAACTGGACCACCTCGACAGCGTGCTGGCCGAGCGCGCGCTGCGCGAGTTCGAGCACGGGGACGACGACTGGATCGATCCGCTGCTGGACTCGATCGCGCGCTTCGAGTTCGAAGGGTCGTTGCCCGACGAGCTGGCGACGTTGGCGATCGAGATGCTGGGCGAGCGCGGACGCGTCGGAGCGCTCGCGGCGCTGGCCGGTGAACCCGAGCTGGCCCACGATCTGTTCTGGGCTCTGCTCGGCCAGATCGAACGGGGGACCCAGTTGGCCGATTCGGAGTCGTTGCAGCGGGCCCTGGCCGAACGTTTCGAGGGCGAGTTGCGACGGGGCCGGCGCGAGCGCGCGGTGGCCGTGCTCGCAGCTCTGGCACGCGTCGGTCCGTTGCCGCCGGCTGCCATCGAGCATGCATTCGACGGTCCACGCGAGGCTGCGGCCGCGGATCTGCGCCAACGCTTCCAGGGGGAGCGCGGACCGGACGTGCAGTCCCGCTGGCGATCCGAGCTGCGGCTGGCCGAGGTCCTGACCGAGCGCGACGGGCTGCGCGAGGTGCTGTTCGCCCGAGGCGATCGGATGGACCCGTGGATGTGGGACGCGCGACTGCTCGCGGCGTTCAGCCGGCGCGCCGCAGGCACGACGCTCGCCGCGGATCTCGGGGACGCCGCGCGCATCGGATTGATGGGGGAAGGGCCCACTCCGGATCGTGTCGCCGAAACCACGGCCCTCGAGCTCGCGGTGCCGCTGGACGAGAACGGCGAGCCCGACCTGGCGCGTTGGCTGAAGACCGTCGACCGCCTGGCGCTGGCGGCCCGCGTCCGAGGGCCGCGGGACGTCTCGCGCTGGCTGGAGTTCTCCGATCCGCGCAGCAGCATGGATCCCTGGGCTCGGCTCGAGGCGTTGCGCCACCAGATTCGGGCTCATCTGGCTCTGGATGCGGGGGACGTGGACCTCGCTCAGCAAGCGTTGGATCGGGGCCACGGTCCCGCTCAGAGGTCCCGGTCGGCACAGGCGGAGCAGGACCGGATTCAAGGCGTGATCGACGCGGCTCGGTGATTAGACTGGGCCCTCGCGGCGCCGCCCCTTCAGGCTTGCGCACGACGCTCCACCATGACTTCCGCAGCCACGCCCGCCATCGCTACTTCGTCCACTTCTCCCTCTGGCCTGCCCGCCGGCGCCGTCGAAACGCTCGACGACGGCCTGGGATTCGTCGCCCTCGTCGATCGCATGCAAGAGGATCCGGCGCTCAAGGTCGTGAACTCGGCGCGCATCTCGTACGACAAGCAGAAGGACGCGTTCGACGAGAAGGACCAGAAGCTGTGCGGCTTCCTCTGGAAGCACGGGCACACGTCGCCCTACCGCCACAGCTTCTTCACGTTCCACTGGAAGGCACCGTTGTTCGTCTTCCGCCAGGCGTTCAAGTACCAGATCGGTTCCGGTTGGCGCGAGTACGAGGTCGAGGGCCAGAGCGTTTCGCTCGACGTGTTCGACATCTTCTTCGACACCGACAAGGGTTGTTCGTGGAACGAGGTCAGCGGTCGCTACGTGAAGTGGACGCCCGAGTTCTACGTGCCCGGCGTCATGCGCGCGAACCCGCCGCACGGCAACAAGCAGGCCTCGGTCGATCTGCCTTCCGACTTCGATCACGCCGGCGAAACGGCGCTGATGCAGGAGGAGTGCCAGGACGCGTTCCGTCGTTACGAGGAGCGCATCGAGCGCGGCGTCGCCAAGGAGATCGCGCGCATGATGCTGCCCCAGGGTCTGTACACCCAGGCGTACTGGACGGTCAGCTTGCAGGGCTTGTTGCACTTCCTCGACCAGCGCCTCAAGAAGGACGCGCAGTACGAGATCCGGCGCTACGCCGAGGGCATCGCGACCCTGATCGAGCCCGAATTGAAGCGGATCGGCGTCGACCTGGACGCCATGCGCGCCTAGGTCGCCCTTCGGCCACGGTCGGGAGTCCTAGCGCGCTACGGCGCTCGTTCCGGGATCGAAGCTGAACCACCAGCTTGGACGTTCGTTACCCTGCGTCCATGCGTTCCACCGCTCTTCGATCCCTGTGGGGGCTGCCCCTGGTCCTCCTCGCTCCCCTGTTCGTCTCGTGGTCCAACCAGGGCGAACCGACTCGCCAGGAATCGGGCCAGGAGCAGGAACAGGATTCGGGCCAGGAGCAGGAACAGGACGCGCTCCTAGCAGACTTCCAGGCCGGACTTCGTGAGGCCTTCGAGGCCGCCGGCATCGAGTTCGATCCGGACCACAGCCTCGTCTCGATCCCAGCCCAGGTCGCGATCACGAACGATCTGCTCGAGTACGTGCTCACCGCTCCGCACGGCGCGTCCCACGAATCGCTGTTCGTCACCGGTATCGACCCCGAGGTGCTCAACACCGCGCTCTTGGCGTTGGGCGTCACCCCCGGCACCGGCACCCAGTGGAAGCGCAAGAGTCCCGCGCCGCCCGTCGAGGACATCAAGGCCGGCACCCCCGCCAGCGAGATCGTGCCGCCCTCGGGTGACGGGTTCTACCTGTACGCGGGGTGGACCGAGGGCGAGGACACCTACCTGCGCCGGATCGAGGACCTCGTGCGCAACCTGGATCGCGGACGCACGCTGCGTCGGCACAAGTTCGTCTACACCGGTTCCTCACTGACCCTTGCGACCGAGAACCGCCCGGAGCAGTTCGCTGCCAGCGTGACCGGCAACCTGATCAACCTGTCGTTCTTCACGGCGGGGGCGACCCTCCTCACCGGCGCCGATCCCGACTGCATCAAGCAGACCGTCTGGCTGGCCAACGCCTGGCTGATGCCTCCGCGCGGCAGCGACGTGCGCATGATCTTCTCGCGGGAACCGCTCGAGATGATTCCTGCGCACGTTCGGTCGGGCTTACCGATCCTGGACGCGCCGTCGCGCGACTGAACCGGATGGAGCACGTGCGTTCGGACCAGGAGACCGTGCTGCTCGGCGTGCACCGCGCCTGGCGTGCCGTGCGGTTCGCGCATGGCGCGGAGGCGTTGCTGGTCGGATTGGGCGCGGCGCTCACGACCTTGGCGGCCGCCGGGTTCCAGGGCATCCACCCGACCGAACGCGACATCTTGATCGTGGCCACGGTGACGGGCGCCGCAGTTGGCCTCACGTGGGCGCTCTCGAACCGCATCACGCTCGAGCGCGTCGCGGATCGCGTCGACCGACGGATGCGTTGCGAGGGGGCGCTGGTCGCCGCCTGGGAACACGCGGCACGTACGGAACCGATGGCGCGCCTGCTCGCCAAGCACGTCCTGCATCGCACTCCGAGTCGGCGCTGGGTGCAGTTCGCGATCCCCAACTCGATGCCTTGGGTGGTCGCTCCGCTGCTGGGTGGGATCCTGCTGGCGCAGTCGATCCCGCATCCGCACGACGCGCGGATCGGACGTGGGGATCCGATCGAACTCCTGCGTGGTTTCCAGGGGCACCTGGATCGTGCCAAGGAAGCAGGGCTCGAGTCGGGGGCGTCCATGGACGGCACCCAGGACCTCGATGCCGAGACCCTGCGCGACCTGATGCACAGTTCCCAGAGCGGACGACGCGTGGTCCCGGACCAGAGCGCGATGGAGTCCTGGCTCGAGGAAGCGTCCGGGTTGTTGCCGCGCTTACCGCCCGGCTCCCAGGCTCGCGAGGAGTTCGAGCAGGCCATGGCGCTGGGGGAGGCCGCGGCCTTGGCCTTGGATCGGACCGGCAGGGATGTCGACGTGCCCGACGTGCTCGACGGGGATCCGCTCAAGAGCCCGGCCGATCGGGAGGGGGAGAGCCGAATCGCCTCCGACGGAGACCTCGGTGCAGAGGGTCCTCCGGGCCCGAGTCATGAGGTGGCCCCTGGCTCCGATTCGGGGTCCAGCGACTCCGAGCCCGGCGTCCCAGGCCAGGACTTGGGCACAGGAAGCGATCCCGAGGTGGCAGGGGGCGGAAGGGACGGCACAATGTCCGCCCTCATTCCGCCGAATGGCGTCCCGAATCCCGATCCGACGGTCTCCTCCGCCGGCTCCGAACGCGGGCTCACGGAGCGACGTTGGTGGTCCGACCGAGACGCGAGTCTCGTTCGTCGCTGGGTCGAACTTCAGCGCCAAGACCCCGCACCGGCATCCGACGCTCCGCCCCGCGACTGACGACGCTTCCCGTCCTTTGACCGATCTCCAGAACACACGACGCCTGGGCCTCTGGCTCGTCGGCGCTCGCGGCGCGATCTCGACCTGCCTCGTCTACGGACTGGCGGGACTTCGACGCGGCCTGATCTCACCGACCGGACTCGTCACCGAACGCGGACCCGTGGGGGAGTTGCCGCTGGTCGACTTCGACCAGATCGTGGTCGGCGGACATGACGTCTGCGTGCGCGACCTCAGCAAGTCGGCGGGCGAACTGGTGCGCTCCGGCGTGTTGCCCGCCGAGTTGGTCGACAACGTGACCGACGAAGCGGCGGCGTTCGAGGCGCGCTTGCGTCCCGGCGTTCTCGATGGGCCCGACGTCGGCGTGGCCGATCTCGATCCGGCTTCGGCGGCGCTCGGAGCGAAGCCTCCGCGCGAATTGATCGCCCAGCTGATCGCCGATTGGGACGCGCTCGAGCAGCAAGAGGAACTCACGGCTGGTGTCGTGCTCAATCTCGCCAGCACCGAGGCGATGCGCGACCACCGCGCCGCCTGGGACACGCTCGAAGGACTGGAGGCCTCGCTCGACGCGGGCGACGCCCTTCCGTCCTCGATGCTCTACGCGTACGCCGCGATCTCGAGCGGTCGGCCGTACATCAACTTCACGCCGAACGCGGGCTCGTCCTCGCCCGCCATACGTGAACTGGCGCGCAAGATCGGCGTTCCGCACGCTGGCGACGACGGCAAGACGGGCGAGACGCTGCTCAAGACGGCGCTCGCGCCGATGTTCACCGCGCGCGGGCTGAACGTCATGGCGTGGCAGGGTTACAACATGCTCGGCAACCGCGACGGCGAGGTCCTGAACGACGAATCGCACCGCCAGTCGAAGATCAAGAACAAGGATCGCGCGTTGCGCGACCTGTTGGGCGGCGATTCGAACCTGCACTCCGGCGTCGGGATCGACTACGTGCCTTCGCTGGGGGACTGGAAGACTGCGTGGGATTTCGTGCACTTCGAGGGGTTCCTCGGAGCTCGCATGAGCATGCAGATCACGTGGTCCGGCAGCGATTCCGCCCTGGCCGCGC
>JAJDEX010000019.1 GCA_029259575.1 Planctomycetota bacterium
GGTCCGCTCCCGCCTGGTGGTGCCGGATCCGGTCGAAGCGGACGCTCAGGCCGAGATTCAGGTCGCCCTCATCACGACCCAAGACCCGCTCCAGCCCCGCTGACAACCGTCGCGACGGGGGCCTCCAACGGCTCGCGGTCGGAACGAAACGGGACGCGTTCGAGCGGATGCAAGGCTGATGCTGGATCGGCCTGGGTGGCGAGGGCTAGGCTGCGGGGACTTCCCCAAGGAACCGCACCATGAACGCTTCTCGATCCCGCCGACGCCCGTCCCAGCTTCTTGCCACCACGCTCGCCACGTCCCTGACCGCACTCGTCGCGGCCGGATGCGCCAGCTACGTCCCGGACCTGGAGCCGGAATGGGGCCGCGAACTGCCCGCGGGCTCGTCCGCACTGCTGCGCTTGGGAGCCAGCGAATCGCCTCCGAACGTCGGCTCGACGTGGCTGCAGCGCGAGGACGTGCGCCCGGCGCTGGAGCAGTCGCTGACCTGGACGCGTTCGCCCCATGCTCGGCAGCACTTCCCGATCGCCGGCGTCGATCACGCGACCGCCGCGGCCAGTTTGGAGCGGCTGCTCGAGCTGCTCGACAACGCCCCGAACGCTTCGACGTTCAATGCGGCCGTCCAGCAGGAGTTCGAGTTCTTCAAGAGTGCGGGATGGGACGGCGCAGGGGGCGGCGTGCTGTTCACCGGGTACTGCACCCCGATCCTGGCCGGTTCGGCCGAGCAGGATGCGACCTACACCTACCCGCTCTACGCCCTGCCGAACGACTTGAAGAAGAACCCCGACGGCAGCGTGCTCGGCCGCGAGATGGCGGACGGGAGCATCGAGCCGGGGTATCCGGAGCGCTCGGTCATCGAGGCGGGGCTGCTGCAGGGTCAGAACCTCGAGCTCGTCTGGTTGCGGGACCCGATGGATGCGTACATCGCGCACGTCAACGGCTCGGCCATCGTGCAGCTGGGGGACGGGCGTCGGTTGCGCTTCGGTTACGCGGGCAAGAACTCGCGCGAGTACACGTCGCTCGGGCGGGAACTGATCGACGACGGCCACGTGCCGGCCGACGAAATGAGTCTGCTGGCGATTCGTCGTTGGGCTGCCGCCAACCCGACGCTGGTCACCTCGTACCTGAACCGCAACGACTCCTACGTCTTCTTCACGCCCATCGAGGGCAACCCCCACGGCAGCCTGAACAAGCCCGTCACCGCCGAGCGGACGCTCGCGACCGACAAGAGCCTCTTCCCCCGCGCCGCCGCCGTGTTCGTCGACACCAACCTCCCGATCGCCGGCGGCCGAACGATGACCTACCGACAGATGATGTTCGACCAGGACACGGGCGGAGCGATTCGCACCGCCGGTCGCGCCGATATCTACCTCGGCGTGGGCCCCGCCGCGGAAGCTCAAGCGGGACGTACGCGTGCCGAAGGGCAGATGTACTACCTCTTCCTGCGCGACCGCGTGAACCCCTAGGGCGGGATGGTCGGTTCCCCCGAAGAGGCGCGCAGCGGTCGCGTACTGGCGATCTGCGTGGGTCCTGGCGGCATCCCCAAGCCCGTGGTCGACGCGGCGAAGGTCGGCGTTCTGGGACTCGAACGCGATGCCCACCGCTTCGAGGGTCATGGCGGAGCTCACCGCGCCGTCTGCCTGTTCTTCACCAACGACTACGCCACGCTGCGGGCGGACGGCGTCGACTGTGAAGCACCGGGTACGTTCGGCGAGAACGTGCTGATCGAAGGCCTCGACCCGGCTGGCCTTCGCGCACAGGATCGCCTGCAGATCGAGGACGTCCTGCTCGAGATCCACGACATCCGCGAGCCGTGCGGAACGTTGAAGCGCGTCGATCGTCGGTTCCCGGATCTCATGGTCGGCCGCAGCGGCTTCGTCTGCCGAGTGATCGAAACCGGCGTGCTACGCACCGGGGCGCGCGTGACCGTGATCCCGTTCACCCCGAACGCGCGGGGCCCGTTCCGGCCAACAGCGCTGCCTACGGGCTTGCAATCGGGCTGAACGACATTCAGGGTGCGTGGGCACATGCAGCCGATCGTCATTCTCGTCGCCCTGCTGGCCGTCGCCTACCTGGCGGTTCGCGCTGGCACTCTAGCCCTCGTGCGCACGGGCCTCTCGCGGGAAAGTGCCTCCTTCCAAGCGCAATCGGCGTTCATGGGTGTGGGCTTCACGACCTCCGAATCCGAGTCCGTGGTCAGCCATCCCGTGCGTCGGCGCATCGTGCGCATGCTGATGATGGCCGGGTACGCGGGGATCGCGGCCACCGTGTCCGCCGTCGTCGTCGCATTCCAGGGCAAGGACGATTCCAACGCGATCCAGATGTTCGGCCTACTCTTCCTGTGCTTCGCCGCCGTCGTGCTGATGGTCAAGATCCCTGTTGTCCGCCATCTCCTCGACGCCGTGATCGAGCCCCTGCTCGAGCGGATCCCCGCCTTGCGCGTGGTCGATTACGAAGCGCTCTTGCAACTGGACGACGGCTACGCGATCACGGAGGTCCCGTTCCCCAAGGATCACTGGGGCGTCGGACGTTCCTTGCGTGAACTCCGGTTGGCCGACGAGGGCGTGCTGGTGCTTTCGGTCGCCCGCTCGTCCGGCGGACACCTGGGAACGCCCCGGGCGGAGACGAGTTTGCACGTGGGGGATCGCCTCTTGTGCTACGGCCGCCTCGAGGCGATCCAGCGTCTGAGGGATCGACGTGGGGACGAGCGAGGTGAGCGCGAGCGCGAACGAGCCATCGTCGAACAACAGGCCGTGTCCGCTGGGGAAACCGTCAAGGCGGAACGGCTCGAAGACCTGGCTGATGCGAAGGAACGCACGGCCGAGCACCCCGAATCGAAACCGGACCTGGATTCGTCCACGTCGTGAACCCTGCTCTGGTGCCTCCAGAGTCGCTTCGGGACCCGATTCACGCGATGGACGCGCCTTCGCCCTGCCATCCGAGCGGCAGGTCGGGTAGAAGAGCGCCCCGGCGAGGAGGCCGATCCCATCATGTCTGAGTACGAAGCCGTGCGATTCACTGTCGAGCCCGTTGAGGGTGACGACCAGATCGAGATCGTGATCCACGCCTCCGATGGCAACAAGTGGGAGTACGGCGTGCCGTTCAGCCGCTCCACCGGTCGCTTCACGTTCGAGGAGATCGATGTCATCGCCATGGACTTCGGCGATGAGTTCGCCGAGGAACTCTCGGCGAAGTTGGACGAGGTCATGAAGACCGTCCTGAGCTGACGGGCGGGGTGGGACGCTCGGTCCCCTGCATGCTTCCCCGCACGGTCACTCGACCGTCAGACTGCGAAAGCGGTCGTGTTCGCTCTCGGGCGTGACGCGCAGCGCGTGGTCCAACACGCTGCTGGCCCGAGCGTCCTGGCCCGTCTCGCGCAAACAACGGATGAGCGCGTCCAGTGCGTCCGCGTCGCCCGGATCCAGTTCGGCTGCTCGCGTCAGCCAGGGATCAGCATCCTGCGCATCCATGTGTTCCAGGTGATGGACTCCCAGCAAGTAGTGCGCGCGCTGCGCTTGAGGGTCTTGCTGCACAGCGATCTGCAGCCACCCGAAGCGGTCGTCCCGGCAATCCCCGTACTGGCCGATGACCTCGGGCAAGAAGGACAACTCGATCGCGCGCATGACCATCGGAGTTCCTGCGGTCCCTAGCGCCAAGCGCGCTCTCAGGACGTGGAACTCGACCTTGGGCAGGTCCAGGTCCCTTGCAAGGGGCGCCATCTGCTCGAATGCCTGCGCGTGATTCGGATCGAACGTGGCGGCTTGCGTGAAGTGGTCGAGCGCCTTTCTGGTCTGCCCCGCATCTTTGAAGTGGTGCCCGAGCGCGAGCCAGCCAGCGACCAGTTCGGGATCCGATTCGAGCGCGGATTCCAGAGCGCGCACCTGTGCATCCTGCTGGCCCAGCTCCGCTTCGAGGGCGGCCAACCCCATCCAGAACGGCGCCTGCTCGTAACGCGGCGTCCGGTTCACGGCGCGCTCGAGCACCAGCCGCGCCAACGGCGTCTGCCCCATCTCGCGCAACGCCGCCGCATAACCGAGGGTCGCTTCGACGTCCCCCTCGCCGC
>JAJDEX010000181.1 GCA_029259575.1 Planctomycetota bacterium
CGATTCGCAGTGATCGCGGTCGCGTCCCCGGGACCGTGCAACCTGCTCGAGCCGAACGTCATCGACCGCGACGGCCGTCGTCCAGGCCTGCAGGAACAGTGCGGGATCGACCGAACGCGCATCCTCGACGCGCAGCAGGGCCTCGAGCGCTTCGGGACCGGGCACGCGCGCGAGAGCCATCAACGCCTCGCTGCGATGGCGTCCCGCCTGGGCCCGCACGCGCAGCCATTCGACGGCGTCCGGGAAGGCCAGGTGAGAGGCCGCGTCGATCCGGAACAGTTCGGGCAAGCGACTGTTGCGATCGCGAACCTGGCCGGTCAGCCGGGCGCGCCCCAACGTGCTGTCCGCGAGGGCGGCGATCAGCGCGCTGGGGTCGAAGCGGCGATCGCGCGCCTTGTCGAGCATCCACGCGACGTCGGCGGGATCCTCGACGTCGAGCCAATCGAGCATGCGCGTCGTACCGCCGAAGCCCGTGTTCTTGCGCGGCGCCAGCGAGATGGCGCGCGTCACGAACGCGCGACGACGCTCGGGGCTGTGGCTCGCGACGCGTTGCGCCACCAGGTCCTGATGGTCCGGATGCCAGAAGGCCCGCGCCAGCATGGGCAGTCCGATGTCACCGAGTTCGTCGAGAGCCAGGAGGGCCACCTCGCGCACGCTCGCGTCCTGGAGCAAGCGCTCCAACGACTTGGCGCCGATTCGCCCACCCCGGCGCCCGATCACGCGGGCGGCGGCGCGCACGACGGCGGGGTCGTCGTCGGTCAGGAAGCTGCGGGCCAATTCGGCCAGCGGCCAGTCCTGGCCCACTTCGGCCGCGCGGACCTCGAGGGCTTCGATCCAGGCGGCGTCGCCGAGGGGATCCGCGTCCGTGCTGCACTCGATCAGCGCGGCGTACACCGCGTCGCGAACGCTGGCGTGGCGTGAGGCATCGAAGTCGGTCGGGGGCAGGTGCTCCCAGGTCGGCGGCGTCGTCGTCGTAGCCGCGTCGCTCGCGTCGGCGAGTTGCGGAGTGGTGTCGGCGATGTTCGTGGGTCCTGCGTCGCTTTCATCGACGTCAGGCCCATCGACGGCCGGCTCCGTGCGGTCGGAATCCCCGTCCGCGATCGTGGAGTTCGACGTGCCCGGGCTCCACCATTTCGTCCCCAACACGAGGAGCAGGACGGCGGCCGCGGCGATGGCAAAGGGAACTGCGGCAGCCCAACGCCTGCGGTGCGTCGCCAGGTCGTGCACGGGAGCATTGTCCGCATCGATCGCGGAGCCGATGCGCGCCAGGACGTCATCCAGGTTCACGCGTTCGACGGGCGGTTCGGGAAGGGTGCCCAACGCTTCGGTCAACGCATCCACGCGCTCGAGTTCGACCGCGCAACGCTCGCACGTCGTTGCGTGTTGTTCGAGCGCCATGCGTTCGGCGACGGGCAGTCCGCCGGCGAAAGCACGCTCGAGGCGTGCGCGTCCATGCTTGCAAGCCGTCATCGGATGGTCCTCAGGTTTCGCCAGGCGCTCATCGAATCGCTCCCCCATCACGGGAATCCGATTCGGACTCCAAGAACGGAGCGAGGTGACGCCAAAGGAGGCGGCGCGCCTTGACGACCAAGGCGCGCACGGTGTTCGGACGGAGTTCGAGGGCTTCCGCGACCTCGTCGTACTCGCGGCCTTCCAGGACGCGCAGCACGAGTGCGGCACGCAACCGCGGCGGGAGGTGATCGACGGCGCGGGAGACGGCTGCCTCGAACTCGCGCTGGGAGACGTGGGTCGCG
Organism: Planctomycetota bacterium; assembly: GCA_029259575.1. Classification (GTDB taxonomy): domain Bacteria; phylum Planctomycetota; class UBA1135; order UBA1135; genus JAJDEX01. The sequence goes on from JAJDEX010000181.1 coordinate 1,755, forward strand.
GGCTGGCCGCCCAGCATGGCGGGCATCTCGGTGAGGCCTTCCAACTGCACGACGGCGGTGCCGCGACCTCGTGCGCGGAAGTGATCCATGGCCAGGCGCACCGCGATGCGCGTCAGCCAGGGTCGCAGCGGGGCCTCGTCGCGGAACCCGTCGAGTCCACGCCACGCCCGGACGAAGGTCTCCTGGGCCAGGTCCTCGGCGTCCTCGTGGTTGCCGACCATGCGGAAGAGCACGCCGTAGACGCCGCCGAAGTGGGCGCGGACCAGCCGATCGAACGCCGCCCGATCCCCGTCCCGCGCCTCGCGGACGAGGGTGGCTTCCTGGAGCGCGTCTCCCATCGTGTGGCTGAGGGCTCGGTGGGCTGGGGTTCGGGATCGTTGGAAGGCCATCGTGGGCACCGCAGGAGGGCGGTCGGGGTCGCCCATCCTCGCATGAGCGCCGCTGGAGCACTCACTACAGGGGTAAGGACGGTCCCCATCCGGGGTTGTGCATGGGATTTCGAGATCTCTGGCCGTGCGGTGCCGGCGGAATCCGACCGCGACCGGCCTCCCGCAGCGATTTCCTGCCAGAAATCGGATGTGGAACGACGTTCCCGGTCGTGCCTCGAAGTGGACGTTTCGTCCCGGGACGGAGCGCGAAACGGAAGCCGTTTCCGGGATGGGTGTCGATCCAAATGGACGTTCGAGAACGACGCGAAACCGGCATTTGGAGCCGCCCGACCCGCGCGAAATCCGGGGGTACCTTTCCTCTACGCGCCCACCGAAGGGAGGTCCCGCACGATCTCCACGCGCTTCATCACACCACCAACCGCACACCATGATTCGACCCAAACAACTCGTCACCTCCATGTTCGTCGCCTTCACGGCGGGCGTCCTCTGTTCCGCGGCCTTCGCGGACGGCACCGAGACCCTTGGACCGTCCTCGCTCGAGATCGCCTCGGGCACGTCGACCATCCAGGTCGGCATCGGCGCCAAGATCACGCCCTACTCGGTCATCGAGTTCACCGTCCCGGCCGGCGCCTCGGTCAAGCAGGCCATTCTCTATTGGGAGGGCTCGACCGACGACGCCGGTGAGATCGGCGACGTCGAGGTGATCACGATGGACAACGGGGACGGCAACGGATACCTGCCGGTCCCGAGCGATCGGATCGGCGGCGAGACGAACTTCGTCTATGGCCGTTTCATCAGCACCTATCGCGCGGACATCAGCAACCGGGTCGTCGATGGTTACAACCGCCTGGTCGTCCATGACCTGCCCCTCACGGACAACCGCGACGGCGCCGGCGTCATCGTCATCATCGACGACGGTTCCGAGGCCAAGGACATCCAGATCCAGGACGGCAACGACGGCGCCTACTTCGATTGGCCCGCGCCGCTCAACACGATGGCCCCGGTCACGTTCACCTTCGCGCCTTCCGACGTCGATCGTGAGGGCGACCTGAAACTGCAGGTCGGCGGAGTCACCGATGCGGACGGCCTCGGCCGCACCTCGACGATCGACGTCGAGGTCTACGAGGGCAACACGCTCGTCAGCGCGTTCCTGCTGGCCGACAAGTTGGCGAGTTCGGAAGGCCCCGAGTGGGACGTCTACTCGATCCTCGCGGACCCGAGCGCCTCGCTGCTCATCCCGGCCGGCGCCGACTCGTTGACCTTCCACCTGGACAGCCGCGACGCCGCCAACGGCAACCCGTTCGAAGGTCGCACGCCGGCCTCGATGGTCATGGTCGCCTCCACGCTCGAGCTCCCCGCCGCCCAAGGCCCCGAGGACGAGAGCGAACCCTGCAAGGTCCTCGGCTGCGCCACCGGCATCGACGACTGCAGCATCTTCTCCGCCTCGGGCTACGCCGCTTCGGCCAACGCCCACAACGCCGACGTCACCGGCGCCTGGAGCCACCGCCAGTTCTGGGGCTACGAGGGTCGCATCCGCTTCGAAGCCGGCACCTGCTGGTCCGCACCCGGCACCGGCCTCCTCTCGGTCGAATGCTCCGACCCCGGCGGCTGCGACGCCTGGGGCAAGGCGCCCGCCAAGCAGACCGACGTCACCGGCATCGGCTCCTTCCGCCAGCTCCGCTGGACCACGCCGACCATCGCCGCCGCGGTCACCAAGAACCAGTCGCTGCACTTCTT
>JAJDEX010000182.1 GCA_029259575.1 Planctomycetota bacterium
CGACAGGTCGGTCCAGAACAGGCCCCGGGCGTAGCGAGCGAGAGTGATCCATCGTGGGACACGACCACCCCCGCTTGAGGGCCCTCCTGAGGGGGTGCCTTTGGGTTCGGATCCCGGGTCGCGCCCATCCTGGATCCGAACCGCCTCGCGCAGAACGTCTCACCCCCGCGATGGACCGGAGTCCGAGGGGCCCTCCCAGACCTCAATGCCGTGGTCGGCTTGGGGTGGTCTCTCCTCGGTGGGATACCGGCCCGCGATCCCAGGGCTCGCAAGCCCGGGCGGCGGGAGGGCCCTGCCGGACGCGGATCCTCGGAACAGATCGCCCGCCGCCCTCAGATCCGCCCTTCCCCACACGTCCCGTTCCTTCGGTGGCCTGCCCCGGTAGGCTGATCCCATGGACCTGTCCTTTCGATTCGACAGCTGGTGGAAGAGCCTCCCGGCCTCCCCGAAGGGCTCGGGAACGGTCGAGGGCCTGGTCCTGCGGCCCATGGGTGGACCTCCAGGCTCGCGGGAGCTCCCTGAAGTGCTGCGAATGAACCCGAGGGAGGGGATCGTCGGTGACCGTTGGGTCGAGGACGACCAGCCGCGGGATGCACAGGTCTCCCTGATCAACGTCCACGTCCTGAGGTCGCTCGCTGGCGACCTGGAGGCCGGAGCCGCGACGGGCGACAACCTGCAGGTCGATCTGGCCCTGGACGAGGCTTCGCTTCCCGTGGGTACGCACCTCGCGGTCGGCTCTGTGATCCTGAGGGTGGGGTCGACGCCCCATCGTCCCTGCGCCCTGTTCGTCGAACGACTGGGAGCTCGTGCCGCCAAGCGAGTGGCCCGGTCCAATCGAGTCGGACAGCGCGGGCGCGGCGTGATGTGCGAGGTGGTCGTGGGCGGCGAGGTTCGAGTGGGGGATCGGATCCAGGTGGTCGTGGAGGACCAAGTGCCTGCTGGGGAGTAGCCCCCCATGCTCTCCGACCTCGGAGGGCAGGTCCCCAAAGTGTCACCTTGGAGGTGTCATGCTTGGTCCATAGTGCCATCAAAGGACCATGCCTGAGTCGAACTCGACCCGTTTGGGTGCGTGTCATCCATCATGTACCGGCTGGAGCGACTAGGGGATGTTGATGACCTGTTGAGATGCCGTTGCTGGCAAGTCCGAAGCTCCCTGGGGCCCCATATGCAGTGTGGCGGCCACCACCAACACCTACCCCCCCACCCGGGGGGCTGACCGGCTTGGGCTGACCAGGGTTGCGCTCCCCGTCCGGCAAATGGAGACGGGCCCCCCGGCATCACTGCCGAGGGGCCCGTCTCGAACGAGAATCCGACGCGCTCAACGAACGCGGGTCTCGAGGTCCTTCCGCAAGAGGTCCTGGATCCGGCGCTCCAACTCGTCGTTGGTCTGCTTCAACCGGATCAGGTCCTCGCGCTCGATGCCGTTCGACTTCGGGCGCTTGCCCAGCTCGTCGAGTTGCTCGCACAGGTACTTGTGGCGGCGGTACTCGTCGACGGTCGACCCCAGCTCAGAACGCCGGTAGCGACGGTCGAGGCCCAGGTCGATGGCGCGTTGCACCAGGCCAGGCAATTCGGCCGTCTCGGGGTCCTGGGCCAGCTCCGGCAGGTCCGCCAGGCGTTGGAACTCGAAGCGCAGGGCCTCGAGGGAGTCGCCGCGAGCATGCGTCGAGGCCCGCAGGCACTCGGCGAACTGGGCCACGAGGCTCGCGCGGCGGAAGCCCACGCTCGCAGCGTCCCACGAGCCGCGGCTGTCCGCGACGTGCACGTCCTGGCTGAGCTCGGTCACCTGGACCTCGCGCTTGTTCTGGAACGCGACCTTGGGCTCCTTCCAGCGCAGGTTCACCTTGGCGATCGGCGTGTCCATCGGAGCGGGGCCGCCGGCGCGCTCGATCTCGTAGATCGCTGTGACCTGGTGACCGGCACCGATCTCGCCCGCGTCGACCGCATCGTTGCGGAAGTCGGCGTCGGCGATCGCGCGGTTCTCGTAGCCGAGCAAGCGGTAGCGCAGCACCTGGGCCGGGTCGAACTCGACCTGGATCTTCACGTCGCTCGCGATCGGGACCAACGCGCCGGTGAAACGCTCGACGATCGCGCGCTCGGTCGAGGCGGCGTCGTCCACGTAGTCGCACACGCCGTCGCCCTTGTTGGCGAGTTGCTCGAGGAACACGTCGTTGTGATTGCTCATGCCCACGCCGATCGTGTTCAGGTAGATCCCCGCCTCGCGGTGACGCGTGATGTTCGCGTTGATGCGGTCCTGGTCGGTCTCGCCGATGTTGGCGACGCCGTCGGACAACAGGATGACGCGGTTGTGCGACTGCGCGTTCAGCCCAGCCATCGCAACCTCGTAACCCATCACCAAACCGGCTTCGGCGTTCGTGCCGCCGTCCGGAGTCAGCGGGTGCAGAGCGCTCTCGATCACGCCACGATTGGCGGCCGAGGTCATCGGCAGGATCTGACGCGCTTCCTTGTTGAAGGCCACGATCGAGATCTCGTCCCGGCCGTCCAACTGGGACACCAGCAGGCGCAAAGCGTGCTTCACGAGCTCCAGACGCTGGTTCTCCTCCATCGAGCCCGACGTGTCGATGACGAAGGTCAAGCTCAGCGGCTTGCGATCGTGCACCTCCATGCCGCGCACGCCAACGCGCAACTGCCAGCGACGCTCCGAGCCACCGAAGAGGCTCGGCGCCATCTCGGTCTGGATCGCGAACGTGCCCTCGGTCGGAACCGGGATGTCCGGGTCGAAGAAGTTCACGAACTCCTCGGTGCG
>JAJDEX010000183.1 GCA_029259575.1 Planctomycetota bacterium
CGAAGTCGCGCTTCTTGAGCTTGTCCAGGAACGTCGCCCACTCCATCTGCTCGAGGTTCAGTTCGATCTCGACCTCGGCCAGCGCCTCTTGGAGGGTCAGCCCCATCGTCTTGGAGGCATCGTTGCCGGACGGGTAGAGGAACGTCATCGACAGCTTCACACCGTTCTTGTCACGCACGCCGTCGCCGTCCAGGTCGATCCAGCCGGCTTCGTCCAGCAATTCCATCGCCATGTCCGGATCATAATCGTGAGGCGCGATGTCGTTGTTGTACGCGGCCGCGTTGCGCGGGAACGGTCCAGTGACGCGACGGGCGAGGCCCTTGTACGCCGTGACGCGATAGCTCTCGAAATCGAAGGCCAGCTCGATGGCCTTGCGCACGGCGAGCTCCTTGAGCTGCGGGCGGTACATGTTGAAGCCCGTGTAGCCGTAGACGCCGAGGTACTTGTAGCCCTTGTAGAACTTGTTCGTGAAGTCCTCGGACTTCGTGCGGCCCCCGAAGTAGTCGTCCGACTTGACGCGCTCGAAGAAGTCGAGCTCGCCGTTGAGCAATGCGTTCATCGCCGTCTCGTCGTCGTCGATCACGCGGTAACGGATCGTGTCGATGTAGCCCGCGTTGTCCTTGTCGAAGTACAGGCACTTGCCGTTCGCGTCGACGAAGCGCTGGCACTCGACGAAGTCGTCGTTCCACTCGGTGATGCGGTACGGACCCAGGCCGATCCACATCTGGTTGTGCTTGTTGTTGTTGATGAATTCGCCCTGCTGCTCGTCCGTGAAGTCCTTCTGGAAGGACTGGTTGTCCGGGTCCGAGAGGTCGTACACGTGGCTGGGCAGGATCGTCATCTGCTTCGTGATCGCCGAGACCGCGAAGCTGTACTGGCCTTCCTGGAAGATGCGCACGTAATGGTCGTCGACGACCTCGCAGCCCGTGGCCTTCTCGTACTGGAAGCGCTTCTCGTCGCAGTCGACGGACTTGTTCGAGTAGATCGACCACGAGAAGTAGACGTCGCGCGCGTCCAGCATCTGGTCGGTGTGACCGGCGCCGGGGTGCCAGCGCACGTCCTTGCGCAGCGCCATCGAGAACACGGTGCCCAGCTCGACGCTCTGCACGTGGTCCTTCGCGACCGTGACGGCCTCGGACAACGAGTTGCCCTTCGACATCGGCGTCACGGTGTAACCGTCGGCGCTCTCTTCGACCTTGCCGTAGACGGCCTTGGCGGCGATGTGCGGCGGCTGGCCCTCACCCGTCTTCGGGTTCTTCACGCGCACGTCGGTCGCACCGGCGAAATTCGCCGCGTCCCCAGGATTGAGGACGACCATGTCCTCGGTCACCAACGTCTCGATCAGGCGCGGACGGAAGTTGTGCTGCTCCCAGTCCTCGATCTGCAACGACTCATGCACTTCGTAGAGCATCCGGCGCGTGTAGGCCGAGTTCTCGGTGACGTAGTTCACGTGCTTGGGCAGCGAGGCCATGTGCACGATCACGCGCCCACCGTACAGCGGCTTCGGAGCCGCCAGCCCCTTCTCGATCTCCTTCGCACGATCGGGGTGGAAGGTGTCGTAGGCCGCCGCTCCGGGACCTGCCTCACCCTCCGGAATCGCGGCCTCGTCGTTGTCCTGCCCCATCGAGGCTGGGGTCAGGAGGAGCCCCGCCACCAAGAGGGGACTCAGGAGACAGTTCAGTTTGGAAACGGAGCGGAAGGCCTTGGGGAGCATGATCGGAGGATTCTCCAGGAGTGCGGTGGGGTCCGGCGGCCCTGAATCGGGGTCGAATCTGGGGACCGGGTGGGTGGAGCTGGCCGTCCGGATGGGAGAAGGACGGACGACCGAATACGGAAGCCCTATCCCTTCGGGCCCCGAATGGCACCTCCCCGATGGAGAGGCGGACGGAGGATAGCCGGGCCCAGAGGCACGGTCAAGTACGCAACCCTTTGCAGGAACAAGACTTGTGGCGGCGCTGCCCCCTCGGCAAGATCCCCGTCATGGCTGCAACCTCCACGGCGATCCGGCTCCGACAGGGCCTGGCTGGCATCTTGCTCCTCGGAGCGTTCGGCGTGGCGCTGGGCCTCGCCAGCGGAGCCCGACTGGAGCCCGCGGACTTCACGTTCAACAACGGGAGCGAGGTCCAGACCTTGGATCCGGCCACGATCACCGGTGTGCCGGAGGGTCGCGTCGTGCGCTCGCTCTTCGAGGGCCTGGTCGTCAAGCACCCGAAAACGTTGGTGCCCGAACCGGGCATGGCCGAGTCGTGGACGATCAGCGAGGACGGACTGACGTACCAGTTCCGCATCCGCGACACGGCGCGCTGGTCGAACGGCGACCCAGTCACCGCCCACGACTTCGAATGGTCGTGGCAGCGTCTGCTCACGCCGTTGACCGGAGCCAACTACGCCGAGCAACTGTTCTACGTCGAAGGCGCGCACGAGTACTACCTGAGCCTGGCCGACAGCGACGCGCCGGACCTCGAATGGTCGACGGTGGGCATTCGCGCCGTCGACGATTCGACGTTGCACGTCCAGCTCAAGTCCCCCACGGCGTTCTTCTTGGACCTCTGCGGCTTCTACCCGCTCTTCCCGGTGAACCGCGGCAACATCGAGTCGGCCCAACGGGACTTCCCGGGGACGTGGAAGCTCGAGTGGGTGCGTTCGGACAAGATCGTCACCAATGGCCCGTACGTGGTCGAGAGTCGGCGCGTCAACGACCGCATCCGGCTGCGCAAGAACGAGCTGTATTGGGACGCCGACAACGTCGCCTTCAACTCGATCGACGTCCTGGCGATCGAGAAGGAGACGACGATGTTCAACCTCTACCACACCGGCGAGTGCGACATGGTCGACCACGTGGACAGCAAGGTGGCGGACATCCTGATGCAGCGCGAGGACTTCAACCCGGCGCCGTACATGGGCACGTACTTCTACCGCGTGAACGTGACCGAACCGCCGTACGACAACGTGCTGCTGCGTCGCGCGCTGAACCTGTCGATCCCGCGCAAGACGATCGTCGAAGAGATCGAGCGCATGGGTCAAGTGCCCGCGTACAGCTTGGTTCCGCCCGTGCTCGCGGACTACACGCCGGTCGAATGCGATCACGAGGACCTCGACCGTGCCCGCGCGCTGCTCGCCGAAGCCGGCTACCCGGATGGCAAAGGCCTGCCGCCGGTCGAGATCCACTACAACTCGTCCGATGCGCACAAGTCGATCGCCGAGGTGATCGGCGACACCTGGCGTCGCGAACTGGGCGTCACGGTCAAGCTGCGCAACGAGGAGTGGAAGGTGTACCTCGACACCCAGAACACGCTGCGCTATCAGCTCTCGCGCTCGGCCTGGATCGGCGACTACGTCGACGCCTTCACCTTCCTGGACATGTTCGTCTCGGGGCGCGGCAACAACAAGACGGGCTGGGCGAACGCCGAGTACGACGCACTGATCCAGCAAGCGACCCTCGAGCCGGACAACACCAAGCGCGTGGCGATCCTGCAGTCCGCCGAGCGCATCCTGATGGACCAGTTGCCGATCCTCCCGATCTACTACTACGTCGACAAGAACATCGTCGCGCCGCGCCTCGGGGGCTTCGAGGCGAACGCGCTCGACGAACACTTCCCCAAGCACTGGTACTGGATGGACGACGCCGAGCTCGCTGCGAAGCGTGAGCACCTGCCGCCAGGCAAGAAGCTCGTCGATCCCCACGGCCCTCCGAACGGCCAGTACTCCCCCGCCGAGATGCGCCGCCGTGCCGCAGCGGAGGGCTCGAACCGATGATCCCCTTCCTGGCTCGACGACTGATGTGGTTCGCCATCACGTTGTTCACGGTGATGTTCGTCTCGTTCTTCCTGATGCGCTCGGTCAAGGGCGGTCCGTTCGACAACGAGCGCCAGCTCGACGCGGGCGTGCAAGCCACGATCGAGGCCGAGTACCACCTGGACTGGCCGATGTGGAAGCAGTTCGCGCAGTACGTCGGCCCGCTCAACCTGGACGACGACGGCTGGTTCGGCGAGGGCGAGACCGAAGGCAGCGCCCCGTTCACAGGCGTGTTGTCCGGGGACTTCGGTCCTTCGTTCCGCTATCGCGACTTCTCGGTCAACGACATCATCGGACAGGCGCTGCCGATCAGCATGCTGCTGGGCATCGTGTCGATGATGTGGGCCCTGGCCCTCGGCATTTCGACGGGCATCGCCTCGGCAATTCGACGAGGCACCGGATTGGATCTGTCGATGCGCCTCGCAGCCACAGCTGGCATCGCGCTGCCGAACTTCGTGATCGCGAGCTTCCTGATCATCCTGTTCGTGTTCCTGGTCCCGCTCTTTCCGGTCGCGGGCTGGGGACGACTCGAGCACATGATCCTGCCGGGCTTCTGCCTCGGACTCGTGTTCGCCGCCTACATCTCGCGCCTGACGCGCACGGGCATGCTCGAGGCGCTCAGCCAGGACTACATCCGCACCGCGCATGCCAAGGGCCTCGCGCCGCGCACAGTCATCATGCGCCACGCGTTGAAAGGTGGACTGTTGCCGGTGGTCTCGTACCTCGGACCGGCGACCGCAGGCATCCTCACCGGCAGCCTCGTCATCGAGCGCATCTTCTTCATCCCTGGACTCGGTTCGCACTTCGTGAACAGCGCGTCCAACCGGGACTACACGCTCGCGATGGGCGTGACCATTCTCTACACGGTCCTCGTCTACGGTCTGAACACCGTCGTGGACCTCGCGTACACCCTTCTCGATCCGCGGATCGACCTGTCGGAGAGTTGAACGTGGACGGCAAACGACGATTCGACTTCGGTGCTGGAGAGCTCGAGCGCTTGGCCGAGGAGGCGCGTGAGTTCAAGGGCGAGAGCCTGTGGCAGGACGCCTGGCGCCGACTGCGCCGCAACCGCTTCTCGTGGTGGGCGGGCGTGTTCCTGGCCATCTTCATGTTGGGCTCCTTCCTCGCACCGGTCTTCCCGCTGCGCTCCCCCACCGAGATCCGCACGGAGCGGGCAAACCTGGCTCCCTCGTTCGGCGGCGGCGACCTCAACTACCTGAGCGAGTTCAAGGAGGACCCGACGAACGACGAACTCGATCGCGCTTACTGGGACCTGTCGTTCATCGACCACGGCCTGCTGCGGATGCGCATGGCCATCTTCAAGCGCTGGCAGCCCGACACGATCCTGGGAACGGACAACCTGGGACGCGACATTCTCTCGCGCATCGTCTGGGGCTCACGGACTTCGATCCTCGTTGCGCTGGCCGCGACGTTGTTCTCGCTGCTGATCGGCGTCACCTATGGAGCGTTCTCGGGACTGATGGGCGGTCGCATCGACAACCTGATGATGCGGATCGTCGACATCCTGTATTCGATCCCGTTCATCTTCGTCGTGATCTTCCTCATCACGTTCATCGGAGATCGCTCCACCGAGCTCGAGGACAAGGGAATCGATCGCGAGTTCGTCTTCTACGTCGTCATCGGCGCCGTGTACTGGTTGACGATGGCCCGCGTCGTCCGCGGGCAGGTCCTGTCCTTGAAGAACTCCGAGTTCATCGAGGCCCTGCGCGTCATGGGCGCCTCGACGCCGCGCATCCTGTTCGCGCACGTCGTACCCAACATCCTCTCGATCGTGATCGTCTATCTGACTTTGACGATCCCCGCGATCATGCTGTTCGAGGCATTCCTCTCCTTCCTGGGCCTCGGTATCGAAGCGCCCAAGGTCAGTTGGGGCACGCTCGCCAACGACGGCACGACTGCCATCAATCCGCTGCGCATCTACTGGTGGTTGGTCGTTTTCCCAGCAGCGGCCATGGGCTCGACCCTGTTGGCACTGAACATTCTCGGCGACGGACTGCGCGACGCCCTGGACCCGAAGATGCGAGGCAAGGACTGATGGCTCTCCTGGACGTACGCGACCTGCGGGTCCGCTTCGAAACCCACCATGGCGTCGTGCGCGCCGTGGATGGCGTCAGTTTCTCGCTCGAGGAAGGCGAGACGCTCGGCCTCGTCGGCGAATCCGGCTCGGGCAAGAGCGTCACGAACCTGGCGCTGCTCGGCTTGATCCCGAATCCGCCCGGCGTCGTCGAATCGAACGGCGTGATGTTCGAAGGGCACGACCTGACCAAACTGTCGGACCGCGAACTGCGGCGCATCCGCGGCAACCAGATCGCGATGATCTTCCAGGACCCGATGACCTCGCTGAACCCGCTGCTCACGGTCGAGCGGCAACTCACCGAGGTCCTCGAACTGCACAAGGGCATGTCGCGCCGCGATGCGCGCAAGAAGGCGATCTCGGCGTTGGGCGATGTGGGCATCCCCTCGCCCGATCAACGCGTCGATCAGTATCCGCACGAACTCTCGGGCGGGATGCGGCAACGCGTGATGATCGCCATGGGACTTCTCTGCGATCCCAAGGTGCTGCTCGCCGACGAACCCACGACCGCTCTCGACGTCACGATCCAGGCCCAGATCCTGGACCTGATGCGGGACCTGCAACACAGGCACGGCACGGCGATCGTCCTGGTCACGCACGACCTGGGCGTCGTCGCCGGCACGACCGATCGCGTCAACGTGATGTACGCGGGACGATTGGTCGAGCAGGCCAGTACGAGTTCCCTGTTCGCCGCTCCGCAACACCCGTACACGCAGGGCTTGATCGCCAGCGTGCCGCGCCTCGACGGCGACCCGAACGCCGACCTGTATTCGATCGACGGATCCCCGCCCGACCTCGCGAACCTGCCCGTGGGCTGCCCGTTCGCGCCACGCTGCGATCAACGCCAGGACCGCTGTACCCAGGAGAGCCCCGTGCTCGAGAATCTCAGTTCCGATTCTGCTCGGCGCGCTTCGTGCTTCGAGGTCGAGACCGTTGGAGGTGCGTCATGAGCGCCCCTCTCCTGCAGGTCACCGACCTCGAGAAGCACTTCGCCGTCGGCAAGAAGAACTTCATGGGCAAAGCGACCCAGACGTTGAAAGCCGTCGACGGCGTGTCGTTCGAGCTGGAGCGTGGGGAGACGCTCGGCCTCGTCGGCGAGTCGGGTTGCGGCAAGTCGACGTGCGCGCGCACGATCGTCGGCCTGTACCCGGCCACGGCGGGCAGCGTGAAGTTCGAGGGCGAAGAGCTCATGGGATTGTCGCGCAGCGAATGGATGCCGTACCGGCGCAAGATCCAGATGATCTTTCAGGACCCGTACGCGTCGCTCGATCCGCGCCAGACGGTGTCCTCGATCCTCGCCGAACCGCTCGCCATCCACGCGCTGGACAAGCCGCGCGACCGTCGCCTCAAGGCGATGGCTCTCTTGGATGCCGTCGGCCTGAACCCGCGTCACGTGCATCGCTATCCGCACGAGTTCTCGGGCGGCCAACGCCAGCGCATCGGCATCGCGCGCGCGCTCGCGCTCGAGCCCGAGTTGATCATCTGCGACGAACCGGTCTCGGCGCTCGACGTGTCGATCCAGGCCCAGGTCATCAACCTGCTCGAGGACCTGCAGGAACGCTTCGGCCTGGCCTACCTGTTCATCGCGCACGACCTCGCCGTCGTCCGACATATCTGCAAACGCGTCGCGGTCATGTACCTCGGTCGCATCGTCGAGATCGCCGACCGCGACGACCTGTTCCGCGATCCGCAACATCCGTACACCCAAGCGTTGATGTCCGCGGTTCCGCACCCCGACCCGGTGCTCGAGCAGACGCGCGAACGCATCGTGTTGACCGGCGACGTGCCCAGTCCGATGAATCCGCCGACCGGCTGCACGTTCCATCCGCGTTGTCCCGCCAAGGACGGAGTGCCCGGAACGCGCTGTCAAGAAGAGGTGCCGCATCTGCGCAACATCGATGGTGGCAGCGGTCCGCGTCAGGCTTCGTGCCATCTGGACGCGACCGCCGCGACGCAGACCTCGGCCTAGAACTTCGCGTTTGCCGGACCGGCGACCCTTCTGGGCGCGACGCCACGGGCGCACAGGGAACCGGACGTTCTTCGAACTTCCCGGAAACCGCCCCTACGGCATGGGTATGGACATGTGCTGGCCCGGAATCGGCAGGCATCGAGCCAGCGTGAGGATTGCCTCTGGGGCGCAGATCAGGTTTCCCGATCTGCGCCCCGCCTCTTTGGAGAGGAACCCGACCCGTGCTTCCAGGCTCCGTACGGCGTTGCAGCGCTGAGCAGCGTTCGAAACCGCGCAAGGGGCGTGCGATTTGTGCTGACCCGCTCACGTTCGTAGGTCTTGCGGTCAAGCCCAGAATGGCCGCAGTCCCAGGAGAAGTCTGGCTTCCCCTCGTTGCGCGAAACCGGTTTCACGAAGAGAATCTGCGCGTCTGGACCACCTGGTCCGAACCACTCTGACCCAAGCCACAACCCAACATGTTCCAGTCCCGCCTCGTCATCGCTCTCGGTTCCCTCGCCCTCGCCGGCGTCGCCGCCGCCGCCATCGCCCCCCTCACCCAAGAGGGCATGCCCAACCCGAAGAAGGATCAGCACGATGTCGTGTTGAAAGGGGTCGGCGAGTGGGAAGGCACGCTGACCATGCCCGGTCCCGATGGGAATGAAATGGTCTCCAAGTGCAAAGAGTCCGTCACCGCGATCGGTGAATTGTGGACCGTGTCCCGCTTCGAATGCTCGTTCGAGATGATGGGCATGACGATGGACTTCACCGGCTGCAGCACCTTCGGCTACAGCGCCGCCAAGAAGAAGTTCGTCGGCACGTGGATGGACAACATGAACCCGGAGATGATCATGATGGAAGGCACCCAGGACAAGGAGTCCGGCGCCATCAACATGCTCTACGACGGTCCGCACCACGAGACCGGCGAGATGGTCCCGCACCGCAACTCGCTCACGTTCAGCAAGGACAGCTACGTCCTCGAGTTCTACATGACCGTCGACGGCGAAGAGTCCAAGTCGATGACGATCGCCATGAAGCGCACGAAGTGAGCCCAGCTCACCTCCCGTTCACGGGCTCGAACCTCCGCGGTTCGAGCCCGTTTTTCGTGCACGGTGAGTTCGCGCGTCAGGGCGCGACCAAGGTCACCGCCGAGGGCACGACCTCGATCTCGAGACGGTGCGACTCCCCCTGTGGATCGCCGTCGACCTGCCAGACGAACGGACGACCGAGCGCCTCGATCAGGTAGCGCCGTCCGCGACCGGACCGCGCAGCCCACGCAGGGGTCGAGCGCTTGCGCTTGGCGCTGATGAGCGCCACCGCGGAGGGGATGGGTCCGTGCGCACGCCGCATGTGCCAGTCCAGCTGACCGTCCGACGGATCCGCGTCCGGGATCACCGCCCAGTCCTTGGCATAGGTCGCGATGTTGCACACGAGGCCGTGGGCGAACGTCTCGGGTGCGCCTCCATCCACGCTCATGCGGAACCGCCGCGGCTTGGGACTCAGCAGCGCCGCGATGCCCGCGGCCGCGTACAGCGAGTCCCCGTGCTTGGCGTACCAGTGCTTGCGCACGGCACCGTGACGCGCGCGGTCCACGTCGGCGACGATCAACGCGTCGTACCCGATGCCCACCATCGCGAGCGCCGTCGCACCGCCCACGCGCATCGCGTCGAGCCGCACGGTGTTCGAGCCGGCGGCCACGGCGCTCGCACCTTTGGGGTCGAGCGGGATCTTCAACTCACGCGCGACGACGTTGCCGTGCCCCACCGGCACCAGACCGATCGAGCACGATCCATCGACGGCCAGGATGCCCTGGGCGACCTCGCGCAAGGTCCCGTCACCACCGACGACGACGATCCGCTCGACCTCGTTCGCAAGCTCTGCGGCCAACTGGGCGGCGTGACCGACGTGCTGGGTCGGCGTGGGCCGCGCGGTCCAGCCCGCTTGCTCGAGGTGAACGACCGCCGCGGACAGGGCGCGCTCGGCTCCGCGACGGCCTGCGACGGGATTGTGGATGACGGCGACGGTGGGCATGGACCTGCAGAATCCTGTGCCGACGCGCGTCGCGCAAGCCCCGAGTCTCAGCGCACTTTCAACAGCGGCGTGAAGTAGCGGTAGTAGACCTCGAGGATCAGCACCGCCATCGCCGTCGAATAGGACTTGTCGCGCCGGTCGTCGCCCGCGTAGTCGGTGGCGTACACCGACTTCGGATCCCAGGACCCGTCCGCGTTCTGGGTCGGCAACAGCGTGCCCTTGA
>JAJDEX010000184.1 GCA_029259575.1 Planctomycetota bacterium
CGTCATCTCGAAGCGCACGCCCTGAAACTCGTCCTTCGTGCGGTCCAAGGTCCGCATGGCCCGAACCACCAGGTCCGGGTACTCGGGGAAGTGGGGGGTGGCCAGACGCAGTCGGCGCTGGCCCAGATCCCGCAAGGTCTCCGGACAGGGCAGGGGGCTCGAACGACCCCCGACGTAGGCGTGCACGTCGCCGCGCAGGACCTGAACGTCGAACTTCGGGTCGCTCACGAGGTCCCGATGGATCAGGACGTCGACCAGCAGGTGTTCGACCGGAGCGTGGATGTCCGTGCCGCATTCGCAGTGCTCGCCCGGCTCGCGAGCGAAGCGCGGGGCGACCGCCAGCGACGCATGTCCGAACACCAGGTTGGACGTACCGCGGTTGCCGACCGGACCTGCGCCGAGTTCGTAGAGCACCGAGCGCTCGGTCTCGGTCGTCCGGATGGGGGGCATCGGACTCGTGCAGTACGTGGGCATCAAGAGCGACTGGGGATCGTCCGCGGGCGGATCCTCCAAGTTCATCTGCAGATGCTGAGGCATCGGCGAGCCGTCGTCCTTGTAGTACATGCGCTCGAAGAGCGGCATCGCGGCGTCCGCTCGCAATCGACGCAGGCCGAGCAGCCCGGTGATCTGGGCGACGTCCGTCAACGATTCGTCCTTGCGACTCGGCGCCAGGATCATCGTGCGCAGGCGCACCTTGGCTTGAATCCCGAGGATGCCGCTGTTGCCGCGGAACGCGAGCTTGCGACTGGTCTCCAGTGGCTCGGTCGTCGCGTCGGACGCCATCGAGTCGAGCATCAACTCCAGACTCGTGCGGTCTCCGGCGTGGATCTCGAGCATGCGTTCGAACTCCAGGACGGCGGCCTTCACGCGATCGATGGCCGCCCCGTCCGCACGCGCCTTGGCGAGCGCCTCGAGGAGGATGCGCATGCCGCTCTCGCCCGGGATCTGCGGGTAGATCGAGAACGGATCCTCGGCGCGCACGAGCCTGGACACCTTCCAGGTCAGGTTGCGGTGCAGGCCGAGTTGGCGCGCGACCTCCTGGGGCTGCCCCGGGTCCGCGCCCACGGAGCGCAGGAGAGCGTCGAGCCCGTCCTGCAGCCCGTGGACGGCAGCCACGTAGTGCTCTTCGAACGGCAGGGTGGAGGGGCGGGTCATGGCAGGGCAGGCCGGGTATATCACGAACGTGGGAGGCCCCTGGCGGTGGTCCAGACGGCGCTGGGCTTCCTGGCAGGAGCCAGATCGGGCGGAACGGGCGAATCGGCGGGCGATTCTTGTTGCCGGAGTTTTCCCCAGAGACAGTAGCGCGGTGGGAGCCCCCCGGCTAGGGTGCATCCGTCGGAAGACTCCGAATCGACCTTCCACCCACCTGAATCCCGCTCCCAACAGAGGTTTCCATGACGATTTCGCGCCCCCTGACCCGGTGTCTCCGCCGGTCCTTCGCCTGTGCCGTTCTCGTGACCCCCGCCTTCGCGCAATGGTCCACCGATCCGAGCGTGAACCTGTCCGCCGCCGATGGCGCCTCCGACCAGACCCAGCCCAAGGTCGTCGCGACCTCCGACGGGGGCTGCTACATGAGCTGGTACGACGGCATCGGGACGGGGTTCGACGTCCGGCTGCAGAAGTTCGACGCCGCCGGCAACGAGGTCTTCGCCCACAACGGCGTGCTGGTCGCGGACCGCGCATTCTCGTCGACCCAGGACTACGGGTTGGACGTCGACGCGTCGGGCAACGCGCTGCTGACCTATCGCGACACGATCAGCGGGACCCAGATCAGCGCCTCGATGGTCTCACCGACCGGCGTGCTGCTGTGGGGAGCCACCGGCGTGCAGCTGACCTCGACCACCAGCTTCGTCGCCGCGCCCAAGATCGCCGGCGCGACCGACGGCTCGGTCTACGTCGCCTGGACCCAGGACGCCACCACGCGCGTCCAGCGCCTCGATGCCGCCGGTGTGGCGCAGTGGGGCGCCGACGTCGTCCTGACCTCCATCGTCGGCTCGTACTCGGTCAGCGACATGCACGAGGCCGGCACGGACGCGATCGTCTCGTTCGTGAACCAGACCGGCGGCTTCGGATCGCCGCGTCACATCTATGCGCAGAAGCTCGACTCCACCGGCGCCCTGCAATGGGGCGCTGGACACGTCCCCGTGTTCGATGGGGGATCCGTGCAGTTCGGCAACTTCCCGACCTTCGTTCCGGACGGAGCGGGCGGGGCAGCCTTCGCCTGGTACGACACGGCAGGCGCGTCGCTGAACTGCTTCGCCCAGCGGCTGGACACGAACGGCGCGGAGCTGTTCCCGCACAACGGCGTGGCCGTGTCCTCGGACCTCACGCGGGACCGCGTCGACCCCAGTCTCACCTTCGACAGTTCGACCGGCAATTGCGTCGTGTTCTGGCGGGAGCAGCAGGGCGCGTTCGACGGCGTGTACGGCCAGCTCCTGTCCGTGACCGGCGCAGCGCTCTGGGCAGCCGAGGGCACCGTCGTCGTGCCCCTGGCGGCGACCGAGCTGGGCCTCGTGCGCAGCTCCGCCGACAGCGACGGTGGGATGGCGTTCTGGAGTTCGGCGACCGGTCCCCTGACCGAGCAACTGTTCGGTGCCCACGTGAACGGCCTCGGTTCGGTCGATGTGCCGACGTTCGACGTGGCGACCGTCAACTCGACCAAGGGGCGCCTCGCCGTGACGACCATCACGAACGGAGACCGCGTTCTGGCTTGGGCCGACGATCGGGTCGACGATGGCGACATCTACATGCAGAACGTCAACGCTGACGGTTCGCTCGGATCGACGATCGGGTTCACGATCTCGTGCGATCCCGCGAACCCGCACTTCTTGGGTGGGCCCGCCAAGCTCGACACGAGTTCGTTCGGGAGCGGCATCGGCAGTGACTTGCACTTGAACGTGACGGACGGCCCGTCGGGCGAGTTCGGTTTCATCCTGGTGTCCGCCGGAGGCTCCGGCAGCGCTCCGGTCTTCGGTGGCGTCCTGTGCCTCGACACCCCCCAGGGCCGCTACAACCCGCAGGTCTCCACGAATCAGGGCCTGCCCCAGTTGAACTCGTTGGGTCAGTTCGACGGGTCGGGCGTGCTGCAGAACCTGTTCGGCAACGCGACCTCCAGTGGCGGGGCCGGCTTCGACGTTCCGACCGAGCTGCCGTTCTCGCCCGCCGGGCAGGTGATCGGCAGCGGCGACGTCTACTACTTCCAGGCCTGGGTCCGCGACCAGATCGCGATGCCCGGAGACTCGGCCAACTTCTCGAACATGATCGAGGTCACGTTCCCTTGACGACCATCGCGTCTCGCGTCGGTCGTGACCCTAGGTCGCGAGCGACCGCGTGGCTCGATCCAGTCCTGCCTTCCCGACGAATGTGAGCACATCCCTCACACCGTCACCTTGCTCCTCCTGATCGCCGACCTCCTTGCGTCGACGTCTCCAACCCCTTCGACATCAGTCATGAATCTCAACCATCCCTTCCTGACCCCGGCGCTCACCGCCTTGGTCTTCGCGGGCCCGGCGTTCGCCCAGTCCGACGACTGCACCGCCCCGCCCGCAGCGGCTCTGGGTGCGAACGCCTACGACAACACCGCAGCCTCGACGACAGGCTTCGACGGTGGAGGCGGCTGCTCCGCCACCATCGGCGCAGACCAGTTCTTCACCTTCACGGCACCCGCGGACGGCTCCTACAACATCGACACCTGCGGGACGAGCTACGACACGATCCTCTCGGTGCACTTCGGTGGCGATTGCCTCGCGACGTGCCTCGCCAGCAACGATGACAGCAGTTGCGGGCTCCAGAGCTCGGTCCAGGTTCCGCTGCTCACCGGGGACGTGATCCTGGTCCAGGTCGGTGGCTATATGGCCAATGCGGGACCCGGCACGCTCAACATCGCGGCCGCGCCTCCGCCCCCGGCCAACGACGACTGCTCGACACCGTCCGCGGCCGTTCTGGGCGCCAACGCGTTCGACAACACGAGTGCTACGAGCACGACCCCGGCTGGCCTGTGCACGCCCACGGTCATCGGTAACGACATGTTCTACACGTTCGTGGTTCCGGCCGACGACAACTACGCGTTCGACACGATCGGCACGACCTACGACTCGGAGATCTCCGTCAGCCTCGGTGCCGATTGCGCTGCAGTTTGCATCGGTTCCGATGATGCCAACGGCGCTGGCAACGATGTCGTCACTGTGGTCGGTGCTCTCACGGGACAGACCTACCTCATCCGCGTCGGTGGGTGGCAGGACGGTGTGAACGGCCCCGGTGGTGTCTTGAACATCTCCGTGCCTCCGCCGCCCCCGGCCAACGACGACTGCTCGACCCCGGACACGACGACGCTCGTCGGCACCGGATCCTTCGCCGTCGACAGCACCCGCGCCCTCACGTCGGGGTTCGACGGGGGTGGGGCGCCCTGCAACAACGGCCAGAACGGTGCTCCCGAGACGGACGTCTTCTTCGAGTGGGTCGCCACGGCCGATGGCACGTTCATCTTCGACACGATCGGCAGCAGCTACAACACCCTGCTCAGCGTTCACGCTGGCTCGGGTTGCGCTGCGACCTGCCTCGGTTCCGATGACAACGGCGGCGGCGGAATCGATGCGCTCGTCAGCGTCGACGGCATCGTCATGGGCAGCACCTACCTCGTGCAGGTCGGCAACTGGACCGCCGGCGCAGCGGGCGGACCGGGAACGATCAACATCACCGAGGACGTTCCGATCCTGAACCCGGGGAACGGCCACTACTACCGCGTCGTCAACACGGACCTGTCGTGGACGGACGCACGCACCGCCGCGGAAGCTTCGACCTATCAGGGGCTGCCGGGCCACCTCGTCACGATCGAGGATCAGGCCGAGATGGACTTCCTGATCAACAACCTCAACTGGGACCGCCCCTGGACCGGTGGTTTCCAGGACGTGAACGATCCGAACTACGCGGAGCCGGCCGGTGGCTGGGTCTGGACGACAGGCGAGCCGTTCGCCTTCACGAACTGGGTCGCCGGTGAACCGAACGACAACCCGGTCGGCGAGAACTACATCGAACTGTTGCGCGGCCTGCCCGGCTCGTCGACGGCCGAGGGTGGTTGGAACGACACGCTGGACGTCAACCCGACGGCCCACTCCTACATCGTCGAGTACGACGGTGGCGGTTCGCCGATCACCATCTTGTGCGACCCCGCCAGCAACCACTTCCAAGGAGACTACGTCAAGCTCGACGGCAGCAGCTTCGGCAGCGGCAACGGCAGCGACCTGAACATCTCCGCGGTCGACGGCCCGATCGACGGGTTCGGCTTCGTGCTCGTGTCACCCGATGGAAGCGCCAACCTGGCGATCTTCAACGGCGTGCTCTGCCTCGGCTCTCCCCAAGGGCGCTACAACCCGCAGATCGCCACCAACCAGGGCCTTCCGCAGTTGAACTCGATCGGTCAGTTCGATGCGTCCGGCATCCTGCAGAACCTGTTCGGCAACGCCACCTCCACCGGCGGTGCCGGTTTCGACGTGCCGACCGAGCTTCCGTTCTCGCCCGCGGGTCAGACGATCGGATCGGGCGACACGCTGTACTTCCAGGTGTGGTACCGCGATCAGCTGGTGACGCCGGGCGACACGGCGAACTTCTCGAACATGATCGAGGTCCAGTTCTAGTCGAGCGCGGCTTCGGCCGCACCGCGTAGTCCACTGCGTAGTCCACGGCGGGGGCCGTCCCATTCGGGGGCGGCCCCCGCTCTCGTGCCCACGTGTACGAGCTACAGCAACGGACCGAGCAAGCCCGCGGCGTTCTGGCCGACGCGGTTGTACCAACGCCGCTGCATCCAGCGCTCGGGATGGATCGCGATGGTCGAATCCATGTACGTGCGTTGCAGCAGTCGCAGGTGACTGGCGAAGTCCGAGTCGTACAACATGGTCGAGATCTCGAAGTTGATCTCGAACGAACGCCGGTCGAGGTTCGCGGAACCGACGTAGGCCAGCTGGCGGTCCACGGTCATCGTCTTCGCGTGCAGGAGCCCGGCGGTGTACTCGAGGACCTTGACGCCGGCCGTCAGCAGCGGCTCGTAGAACGAGCGGCTGGCCGCGGCGACCAGGAAGCTGTCGTTCTTGTGGGGGACGACCAGGGTGACCTCGACCCCGCGGCGAGCGGCGGTCGACAACGCGGACAGCGTGCCTTCGTCCGGGACGAAGTAGGGCGTCGTCAGGATGACCTCCTCCCGCGCCAGGTGGATGGACGCCTGCAGGATCTGGACCAGCGCGTCGTTGACCGAGTTCGGACCGGTCCCCATCACCTGGACGGGGATGCCATCCTCGCGCGGGGTCGGGATGCGCAGCAGATCCGCGAGGCTCTCGTTCGTGTCGAGGTACCAATCCTCGATGAACAGCTCCTGGAGGTCGGCGACCGCGGGACCCTCGAGGCGCAACATCGTGTCGACCCACGGGGCGTACTTGGCTTTGGGCGCGAAGGCCGCGTCCGCCAGGTTCTGGGAGCCGGTGTAGCCGATGTCGTGATCGATCACGGCGATCTTGCGGTGGTTGCGCAGGTCCACGCGTGCGGTGAGCAGGGGCAGGAACGGCGGCTCGAGCGCGGCGACGACCTGGGCGCCGGCTTCCCGCAGGACTCCCGGCAGGTTGGAATCCAGGAACGAGCGCGAGCCCAACGCGTCGACCAGGATGCGGCAGGCGACGCCGCGTTCGGCGGCGCGCAACACGGCCTCGGCCACGCGCTTGCCGGTGTCGTCCGGCAGCCAGATGTAGAACAACAGGTGGACGTGGTCCGTGGCGCTGTCGATGTCCTCGATCAGTCGTTGGACGGCCTGGCCGGTGTTGGCGAACAGGTCGACCTGGTTGCCCGGACGCGGGTCCGTCTCACAGACGGTGTGCCCGAGTTCCGCCAGCGAGCGGAACGTCTCGTCCAGCGTGACTCCCTTGCAGGTGGCGAACGGTGTGATCAGGGCGCTGCGGACCTCCTCCTGAATGCGTCGGTGGCGGGCGACGCGGGAGCGGCCGACCCGGACCTCGCCGAACAGGAACCACCCCAAGAGTCCTAGGCCCGGAAGCAACAGCAACACGATCAACCAGGCCAGCGACGAGGACTGTCGTCGGTGGGGGCGCAGCAGCACCAGGCAGGCGACCAGGATCTGGAGGCCGATGAACCCGACGACCAGGAGGGCCGCGAACCAGCCGTACAGCGAGGACTCGGGCAGCCGGGAATCCTTCTGGCTCTCCCCTTCGGAGCCCGCCGCTTTCGAATCCTGCCAACCCGCACCGTCGAGCGTGACCGGACCGCGCCCGGTGGGGGGCGCAGGCACGAGGGAGCCTCTTGAATCCGATGCGGATTCCCCCGCCTCACCGGCGGGTGGCTCGGACTCCGTGGGGGCGGTCCCTTCACCCACGCGGTCTTCGACCGCGTGGGTGCGTTCCGTTCACTTGCGCATCCCGCGCCAGACCTTGCCGGTCACCCCGAGCGCGGGCTTGAAGTCGATCGTGAACGGGT
>JAJDEX010000185.1 GCA_029259575.1 Planctomycetota bacterium
GCTGCACCTGACCGAGTCCAAGGGCAGGTTGCGTCGTCACGTGCTGAAGCGTGGTTGGGGCTATCAGGAGGTCACCGCGATCTCGGCCGGTGGCACGGACCTGATGCCCTCGCTCACGTTCCAGAAGACGCGCCGCGGCAAGCTCGAGGACGAGACGGTCTTCAGCGTCGATCTGCCCTATGCCGTTCCGGCTGGCGGCTCGATCTCGGTCGACATCACCTGGGAGTCGCACATCCCGCGCGTGCGCCGGCGCACCGGTTCGCACGGCGACTTCCTGTTCATGTCGCACTGGTTCCCCAAGCTCGGCGTGTACGAGGGCGGTCGCGGTTGGAACTGTCACCAGTTCCACATGAACACCGAGTTCTACGCGGACTACGGCACGTACGACGTGACGCTCGAACTGCCGGCCGAGTACCGCGGCGATGCGGCCGAGGACGGTGAGGAAGAGGGCGATCCCAAGGTCGGCGGCTCTGGCGTGATGCTGAACGACCACAAGGTCCTCCCGGACGGTCGCGTCCAAGTGAGATTCCAGGCACCTTCTCAGGCGGACCGCGAACGCGTCGATCCGTTGGCGCGCGAAGCGCTCAACAAGGCGCCGCGCGTGCACGGCTTCGCCTGGACCGCAGACCCGAACTTCGTCGTGAAGAATGGGACGTTCAGCTTCGCCACGTGGAAGGACAAGCACCCGGCCGAGGTCGATGCCGCTATTCATGCACTGCAACCAGCCGGCGACCAGATCACGCTGCGCGACGTGAAGGTGCGCGTCCTGATCCAGCCCGAGCGCGAGTCGCAGTGGAAGCGTCACTACGAGGCGACCTGCGCGGCGTTGTTCTTCTACGGCCTTTGGTTCGGCGAGTATCCCTACGAACAGATCACCGTCGTCGATCCCGCCTGGGGCGCGGGCGCGGCCGGTGGCATGGAATACCCGACGCTCATCACCTGCGGCACGCGCATGTTCACGCACAAGGACATGCACAGCCCCGAAGGCGTCACGGTCCACGAGGCCGGCCATCAGTTCTGGTACGGACTCGTCGGCAACAACGAGTACGAAGCCGCTTGGTTGGACGAGGGCTTGAACTCGTACACCGATTCCGAGGTGCTCTTCCGCGAGTACGGCCCCGAGCGCCGGGCGACCTGGTACGGCGGCCTGCCCGTCTGGGGCAAGGCTCCGGGCCCGCAGCCGGAGTCCGGTCTGCTGGGCCGCGTGCTCGACGAGCAGGGCTGGGACCTGCCCGCTCCGCCGATCCCGCTGCGTCCGTTCGGCGATAGCGCCTTCCTGAACTACTGGCGCGACCAACCGCGCTTGACGTTCGTGCAGGAGTACACGGACCCGCGCCACGCCGACCGCCGTGGCTATCTGCGGGACCCAGAGAGCGACCCGATCGAGGCCTTCGCCTTCGAGTACGTCGACAGCAACAGCTATCGCACGAACAGTTACCCGCGTACCGCGGCTGCCCTGCGTTCGCTCGCCGGGGTCGTCGGTCAGAAGGCCTTCCTGCGCGGCATGCGCAACTTCTCGGAGGCCTGGCGCTACCGGCACCCCTATCCCGACGACTTCTACGCCGCCTTCATCGAAGGCTCGGGCGTCGACGTTTCGTGGTACTTCGACGACGTGTTCCGGGGCAGCGCGACGGTGGACTGGCGCGTCGACGTCGGCCAATCGCAGACGCCGAAGCCGCGCGGGTTGCGTCGCGACGAGGCCCTGGGCTGGGTCCCGATCGATTCGCCCGAGCCCGCGGCCGGCGCCGATACCGAGGAGGGAGGCAAGCCCTGGACCCCCGACGTCGTCGTGCGTCGTTCAGGCGACCTGCGCCTGCCGCTCACGATCAAGGTGACCTACGAGCGCCGCGAGAACGAGGACATCGGCGAGGCCGTGTACTTCGAATGGTCGCGCGAGGATCAGGACGGTCAGAAGTGGTTCCGCCTGCCCCTCGAGCCCGATGTGCGGCGTATCGCCGGCGTCGAGCTCGATCCCGAGCACGTGTACTACCTGGACCGTGACCTCTCGAACAATCAGTGGTGGCTCAAGAGCGACACGCGGGCCCCGCTCCGCTGGCTCGAACGATCGACGACCTGGTCGGCCGGTCTTCTGCAGTGGTTCTCGAGGATCGGAGGTTGAGCATGTTCGACGACGATTTCGATTCGATCGATGTACCGCCCGTCACCGGGGTCTGGCAGTTCTGGAAGAGCCTGCGCCGCACCGCGCGACGCGTTGGGCCTTGGTTGACCATCGGCCTGCTCCTGTGGGCGACCGCGCTGACGCTGAGCCTGCCGACCTACGCGTGGTTCGAGAACGTCGTGGCCAATCGCTACCCCGAGGGCGCGACGACCTTCTTCACCGATGTGGACTTCCGGACGGACCACGCCGAAGGGTTGCGCAACCTGAGCGACAGCCAACGAGCTAGTTTGGCCTTCTTCCAAGTGATCGCCGTGCTCGGCGGCGTGTTCGCGGCGGGAGGTTGGCTGCAAGTGACGCTGGAGCGACGTCAGGGCAGTGACCTGCGCCGCTTCCTGTTCGGCGGTGGGCGCTACTGGTGGCGCTTCTTCCGCGTGTTCCTGCTCGCCGCCACGATCCTGGTCGCCTGGAACTGGGTGCTCTACGGATACCCGTGGGAGACCTACGTGTTGGAAGGCTGGAAGGAGATGCCGGCGCACACGTTGAATCGCGACAGCGCGGCGTTCGCCGAAACGCTCGGCTCCGAGTTGGAGAAGCACCAACTCGTCTGGCTCCAGGACGGCCTGTTCGCCGGGATCTTCGCCTTGACCCTCGCGTGGGGCATCTACACGCGCTCGCGGCTCGCCCTGTTGGACGACCGATCCGTCGTTTGGGCTGGCGCCTGCGCCCTCTGCATGATGGTGCGCCATCCGCTCAAGACGCTGCGCCCGCTGGTGCTGTTGTTCCTGTTCGAGTTCGTCGTCGTCACGGTCGTGATGGGTTTCGCCACGGGCAAACTCGACGTGACCCTCGAGAACGAGCCCGCGCGTGGCGTGATCCTGGCGATGGGGGCGATCGGCCTCCTGGCCGTGCTGTTCCGCGAGATTCTGCGAGGTTCCCAATATCACGCGGCGATCAAGGTCAGTCAGGAACTGATCAAGCCGACGTTGCGACCCGATCCGTGGCAGACCATCGGTGGTCCGGGCGGTCCGCAGTACCCGGTCGACGACGAGCACGGCGAGCGCTACGGCGTGTCGCTCTGAGGCTTCCTTGCCGCTCGAACTTCCGCTCCATGCCCACGCCGGTGCGCGGGCGCTCGTGCTGTTGCACGAGCGCCACCTGCGCCGATGTGTGGGTACGTGGCAACGCGCCGTCGCGGCTGAGGTCGTGTTGCCGACGACCGACGACGACTGCTACGCGTCGCTCGGTCACCTGGGTGTGCACATCCTCGGTTCCGCGCGGCACTACATGGCGTGGTGCTGCGAGAAGCTCGAGCTGCCGCACCCGGGGTTCTCGCTGACACCACCGCCGGACGAGATCGTGTCCAAGGCGAGCGCGGACCTCGAGCACGTGTTGGAGCGCTGGCGTTCCCCGCTGGCGAACGTGCCGCCGGAACGCTTCGAGGACCGCGAGTACGCCTCCGCCTGGAAAGAGCTCTTCACCATCGACTCGATGCTGGAGCACGCCGTGATGCACCCGGTGCGCCACGAGTTCCAGTTGCTCGAGTTGATGGGGGAAGACGCGGCCCTGCGCAGCTCTACTTGAGCTTGGCGAGCAGGAGCTCGCACTTGACGTCGTAGCCGAACGCGCCTGCGCGACTCTGTTTGGCGAGGTCCAACGCGCTGGCGGCGCAGCGTTTCGCCTTGGCGGCGTCGCCCAGGACGTGCGCGAGTTCGGCCTGGTAGTACGCCATCCAGAACGAGCTCGGAGATAGCTCGACGGCCTTGTCGATCCAGGCAGCGGCGTCCTTCAGATCGAGTTGTTTCTCGTACAGGAACATGCCCGCGTCGAAGTAGGTCTGCGCGGACACCTCACCTTCGGCCTTGCGCACCTTCTCGTCGATCTCGGCGAGGACGCGCTCGTCGCTGTCGACGAAGACGGGCACGCGGACCCTGGTGTGCTCCCACGACAGGACCAGGTCGCCGCCGTTCGCGTGGAAGCCGCCGAAGTCGATGGTGAAGCTCTCGCGCAGGTCTCCGAGTCGCTGCACAGGCACCTCGAAACGGACGAGGTCCTCGGCCGGGTCGTAACCACCCGCGCCCCAGAGCTTCACGTTCTTGTTCAGGACGACGGTCCACGATTTCTCGTCCGGGATGGTGAACAGGCTGTACTTGCCGGCGGGCACGTCCTGGTCCGCGAGCGTCACGTCGCCGTTGAACTCGATCGTGGTGCAGGCGTTGGCGCCCGTGCGCCAGAGGCTCCCGAACGGCTCGAGCTCGCCGAAGATCTTGCGCCCGCGCAGGCTGGGGCGGCTGTAGTCGACGTCGACCTCGACGAGACCGATCTGTTGGTGGACTTGAGCGCGCGGACTCAGAGGTGCTTTCGTGATCTGCGCTTGGGACACGCCGGCGAGGGACGCGAGGCTGAAGGCGAACGCGGCGGCGCGCGGAAGGGAGAGTTGCATGGCAGCGAGTGGGGGTGGACGGGACGATTCGAAGTCTGCCGCGCCCGTCCGGCCTCCGCCCGATTCCCTGACCAGCAACACACAACCCTTGCGCGGGCGGTCACATGCCCATGCCCGGAGCGCCCAACTCGGGAGCTGCGCCGACGTCCTGGATCGCGGGCGAATCGGCCAGTCGCAGCCGCTGGAGGCGTCCGTACTCACCCACCGGTTCGAGCGTGCGACCGCCGATGACGTGCGGAACGTGCCTCTGCAGGCCGATGTCCCAGACGTTGCGCAGGAAAGCCTCACCGATCATCAGGTTCGACAATACGGGCGCGGTGTAGGCGCAGCCGTCGAAGAAGTAGTGGGTGACCTGGCTGTGACGCGGCGCATCCGGGGTGTCGATGGGACTGCCACCGTGCAGCAGATTGGCGGACCAGATCAGGACCGTGCCCTTCGGCACGATCAGCCGCTTGGCCTCGAAGGCGCCGGTGTCGACGATCGCCTGGACGTACTCGACGAAGCGGTCGTAGTTGTGGCCGGCGGCGACGCTGCGATCCTCGGCCCACTGGTTGAGGTGTTCGAGGCGCACGACCGGCAGCTTCTGACTGCCGGGGTAGTAGATGACCGGACCTTGATCGGCCTCGATGTCCTGCAGCGCGACCCACACGCCGCACATGAAGCTCGAAGGCAGGCTGTCGAAGTGAATGGTGTCCGCGTGGATCTCCTGCTCACTGCCGACCGGGAAGCTGAGCGTCTGGAACGGGATCGGTTCGCGCTGATAGAGGAAACGCAGCGTTTCCATCACGCGCGGGTGAGCGGCGAGCCGTTTCACCGCATCGGAGACCCACCAAGCATCTTGCACGCGGCAGGAATGCGCTTGCTCGAGCCCTTGCTTCAACAACGTCACGACCTGGGGCGGCAGATCGTCGAACTCGGCGCGGGGATCGTAGAAGCGCTTCGAATCCTCGAGGATCTCGTCGATCAGGTCGGGCTCGATGAGTCCGTCGAGCACCAGGTACCCGTCACGACCGAAGCGCCGCGCCAGGTCCTTCTGTGCGTCGCTCGCGCTCGATGTCGCGAGTTGCGATTCGAACAGCGGGGAGTCGACCCAGGGGATGCCGAGCTGACCGGGGCCGTGGAAGAGAGGCGAATCCATGCCTCGATGTTCCGGGATCCACTCCGATTCGTCGAGTCGAAGCCCGGATCCAGGCCCAGAGAAAGACTCAGAGATAGACTCAGAGCCAGACTGGGTCGCCAGACTTAGAGATAGACGCGCAGCTTCTTGCCGAGCTCGAAGCTGTCCGGCGTGACGACCGTCGAGTACGCGAGCATCTCGACACCGGCATCCACGACCTCGCGCAGCACCTGGCCGTACTTCGGATCGATGTCGTCCGCCGGCCCGAAGCTGGTGACGTCCGAACGGCTGACGCAATAGAACATCACCGCGCGGTGACCCTCGGCGACCATGTCCTGCAGCTCGACCAGGTGCTTGCGCCCGCGCTCGGTGACCGCGTCGGGGAACAGGCTGCGCTTGCCGTCCGCCAGCGTCGTGTTCTTGACCTCGACGTAGCACTTGGAGCCGTCGTCCTTCTCGAGCAACACGTCGATGCGGCTGTTCTTGCCGTACTTGACCTCGGTCCGGATCGACATGTAGCCCTTCAGCGCCGGCACTTTCCCCGCCGCGATGGCCTCGGGCACGAGCTTGTTCGGCAGGCCCGTATCGACGTTCACCCAGCCGCCCTCGACCTCGATGGTCTGCAGCGTGTAGCGCAGCTTCCGTTTGGGGTCCTGGCTGTCGCGCAGGACGGCCCGCGCGCGCTCCGGCGTACAGCCCTTCAGGGATCCCGTATTGGGACAATGGGCGACGATGATCTCACCGTTCTCCAGCTCGATGTCGGCCAGGAAGCGCTTGTAGCGACGCAGGAGTCGCCCTTGGATGACGGGTTGTTCGATCAGCATGGGGACGGATCCTACGGCCCCTCGACATCAGGAGCGCAGGCCCCCAGCCCTTTTCCAACTTCCCTTCAATCCGCCTCAAACCGGAGGCCGAAGGACTTCTTGGCGACAGGGTGGTGCTTCGGTACCGCTCGTGAGACGACTCCGCACCTTCGATTTCTCCTCCGAACTCTCACATGTCACCCGTCGATGGGCTCCCAACCCTTGGGGGCCCATCGTCCGTTTGTGCGAACAGTCCGTCCGTCGGGCTTCCATCCGTGGGACGTGCCGCTAAGATCCCCGCCCATGGCACTCCTCGACGAACTCTTGGCAAAAGGCAAGGAACTCCGCAGCCGACTGGGTCAGCTGCAGGAGAGTCTTTGACTACGGTCAGCGCAGCGCGCGACTGAACGAAATCGTGGCGCTCCAAGCGGAGCCCACCTTCTGGGACAACCAAGAGAAGAGTCAGGGCCTCATCGCCGAGATGAAGGCTGCGCGGCTCACCGTCGGGCCGATCGACGAGCTCATCGAGGGTTTCGAAGAGCTCGATCTGCTGGCCGAGATGGCTGCGGAAGCCGGTGAGGAAGAGATCGTCGACGATGCGACCCTCCTCATCGACAAGGCCGAGAACGCGATCGAGAAGCTCGAGTTCCAGGTGATGCTCGGCGGTCCCAACGACCAGGCCGGCGCCTTCATCCAGATCAGCGCCGGCGCTGGCGGCGTGGACGCCTGCGACTGGGCGTCGATGCTCTACCGCATGTACATGCGCTGGGCCGAGACCAAGGGCTTCGACCTCGAACAGGTCGAGTACCAGGAGGAGACCGAGGGCGGCATCAAGCACGCGACGCTCGCCGTGCGCGGTCCCTACGCCTTCGGTTACCTGAAAGCCGAGTCCGGCGTGCACCGCTTGGTGCGCATCAGCCCGTTCGACGCACAAGCTCGTCGCCAGACGGCCTTCGCCTCGATCGACGTCAGTCCCGACGTCGACGATTCGATCGACATCGAGCTCGCCGACTCCGACATCAAGGTCGACACGATGCGTGCCGGCGGCGCGGGTGGCCAGCACGTCAACAAGACGGAATCGGCCGTGCGTTTGACGCACATCCCGACCGGCATCGTCGTGCGCTGCCAGAACGAGCGCAGTCAGCACAAGAACAAAGCGACGGCGATGAAGCTCCTGAAGGCCAAGCTGGTCCAGCTCGAGGAGAGCAAGCGCGACGCCGAGATGTCCAAGCTCTACGGCGAGAAGGGCGAGATCGCCTGGGGCAGCCAGATCCGCTCGTACGTGCTGAACCCGTACCAGATGGTCAAGGATCACCGCACCAACTACGAGGAGGGCAACGTCCAGTCCGTCCTCGACGGCTCGATCGACGCCTTCATCGAGGCGTACCTGAAGAGCAAGACGGATTGAGCCGATAGGGCTCTGGTCGCCCGAGGTCTCCGCTCCGCGCGGGCCCGGGCACTCCGTTGCAAGCGCTCCTGCGGGCCTGACAGCCCCTGGAGCGAGGTCAGGAAGGCTGATTCTGGCGCCAACGCCCCGGCGCCGCCTCCGTAATCGTCCTTCCAGGTTCGAACCGCCTTCACCCAGGCCGCAGCCGCAGACTCACCCCTGCGGCTGCTTCATGCAGGCGATTCGAGCCACCAGCCGCGCTCTCCCCCAGGTTCTCCAGCGAAGGGCGACCCCCCTCGGATGCGACGGCACAATAGTGCGCCCGAACCCCAGAACCATGACCACCACCACACCCCATCCCCACTTCGACGACCGCGGCACGCTGTCGTGGCACACCTCGATGGCCCAGGCCAAAGAGGAAGCCGCCCGCGACGGAAAGCTGATCTTCATCGAGCTCGGCCGCAAGTTGTGCAGTCAGTGCCGCGCCCTCGTGGAGACCACCGTTCCCCGCCCTGACGTCGGCCCCAAGTTGCAGGAAGGCTGGGTCGCCCTGGCCGCCGATGCTGATGAATGCGAGGACGAGGTCGTCGCGCTCGCCCAGAAGTTGGAGGACGCGATGATGCTCCCCTTCGTTCTGTTCACCGACGCCGACGGCACCTTCCTCGACGGCTACGCGGGCGTCTCTTCCGCCCCCAAGCTGATCGAAATCCTGGACCGACTGACCGCTTCGAAATCCGACTGAACCATGTTCACGCCCCTTCTCAAGACGCTCGCGCCGCTGGCGCTCCTTCTCATCGCCGTCCCGTTCGCGGCCGGCCAGGACGAGGCCCAGGAGCCGCTGCGCCTCGATGTGCGCGCTCCGCTTCCGGACGCGGAAACCATCGCGGAGCTGCCCCCCGACGGTGGCCCCGAGTTCAACCGACTCATCTTCTCGAAGAGTCCGTACCTGCTGCAGCACGCGCGCGACCCGGTCCAGTGGTGGCCCTGGTGCCAGGAGGCCTTCGACAAAGCCGCCGAGCTCGACATGCCGGTCTACGTCTCGGTCGGCTACGCGACGTGCCACTGGTGCCACGTCATGGAGCGTGAGAGCTTCGGCGACGACGTCATCGCCGAGGGCCTGAACTCCCAGTTCATCTGCATCAAGGTCGACCGCGAAGAGCGCCCCGACATCGATGCAGTGCTGATGAAGTACTGCCAGTTCTTCGGCAAGCGCGCCGGCTGGCCCCTGAACTGCTTCCTGACGCCGCAGAAGGAGCCGTTCTGGATCAACTCCTTCATTCCGCGCGACGGCACGCTCAGCAAGATGGGCATGGTCCAGTTGCTGCCCTACATCACACGCGGTTGGCGCGGCCAGCGTGGCAGCATCCACCGCCGCTCCCAGGACGTGATGCTGGCCGTGGCCGAGTCGATGGCCAAGGCCCAGATCGACCTGCCCGCCGAGGCCGCCGT
>JAJDEX010000186.1 GCA_029259575.1 Planctomycetota bacterium
CCCACGTTTCGAGGCTGCGGTAACGCTGGTCGAGAAGGCCCGCAACGGACCTGGATTGCCGCGAGCTCCCGAGGAGGGTTGCTACGTGGACCCCGTCGACTACGACGGGGATGGCGACCTCGACCTCTTGGTCGGTGGTTATGCGCGCTGGACTCCGCAGGCCCCGGAGTTGACCGAGGTGGAGGAGGCGGAACTGGCCAGCCTGGACGTGAAGTTGAAGGAGGTCGACGACGCCCTGAGCGCGTTCCTCAAGGACGTGCAGAAGCAGGTCGATGCCCTTGGGGAGGATGCCGATCCCGAGGCTGTCGAGGAGCTCTACCAGGCGGCGTACCAGGGGGATTCGTACGAGAAGCTCCAAGGCGCCAGGCGCATGCTCCAGACCCGGATCGATGCGCTGCGCCCGTCGCCCAAGCGCGAGTCGTCGATCTGGCTGTACCGCCGGATCTGACTCTAGCCGGATCCCAGCGTCGCCCCCCCCCGAGCGCCTGCCGAACCCGCCGTTTCCGAACCTGTTCCGGTAGCGGCGGGGTCCGTAACGGAGCACCAATCGCCCCCAGATGTGGCGGTCCCGGTGAGCGTCCCGTATCGTCCCCGCCCTCATGATCGCGCTGAACGGAATCACCAAGAACTACGGCAAGCGGGCGCTCCTCGAGGAGGCCTCCTTCCAGCTCAATCCCGGCGAGAAGGTCGGCCTGGTCGGACCCAATGGTGCCGGCAAGTCGACGATCTTCCGCTTGATCGTGGGCGAGGAGAAGGCCGACGGCGGCGAGGTCAACGTGCCCAAGCGCTTGAGCCTCGGCTACTTCCGCCAGGACGCCGGTGAGTCCAGCGAGCGATCCGTGCTGGACGAGGCGATCGCGCGCTGCGGCAGCCTGGGCGAACTGCACCACGAGATCGAAGAGCTGGAAGCGGCCATGTCCGACCCGGAACGTGCCGACGAGATGGATGCTCTGGTCGAGCGCTACGGCGACGTACAGGGCGAGTACCAGCAGCGCGGCGGCTACGAACTGGTCGCCCGTACGCGCGAGGTCCTGCACGGCCTCGGATTCAAGGATGCGCAGATCGACGGCGCGATGTCGGAGCTGTCCGGTGGTTGGCGCATGCGCGTCGCGATCGCCCAGGTGCTGATCGGCGAGCCCGAGGTCCTGTTGCTCGATGAGCCGACCAACCACCTGGACATCGAGTCGATCGTGTGGCTCGAGTCGTACTTGAGGGCCAGCCCGGCGGCGATCCTGATGACGTCGCACGACCGCGACTTCATGGATCGCATCGTCACTCGCATCGTCGACATCGACGGCGGCGCGGTCGCCAGCCACACCGGCGGCTACGCGGCCTACGAGGAAGCGCGCGAGATGCGCGACAAGCAGGGCGACGCCGCCTTCGCGCGCCAGCAGGCGATGCTGAAGAAGGAGGAGCGCTTCATCGAGCGCTTCGAGAAGAACGCGGCCAAGGCCAGCCAGGTCCAGTCGCGCGTCAAGAAGCTCGAGAAGATCGAGCGCCTCGAGCCCGCCAAGAAGCGCGTGATGGTGCCGTTCGAGATGAAGACGCCGCCGCGTTCGGGCAACGACGTCGCGATGCTCAAGGGCGTGAACAAGGCCTACGGCGAGCACTCGATCTACTCGGACTTCGACCTCGAGGTGAAGCGTGGCGAGCGCTGGTGCGTCATGGGCGTGAACGGCGCGGGCAAGACGACCTTGCTCAAGATGATCGCCGGCGTGATCCAGGCGGACAGCGGCGACGTGCGCCTCGGCGCCAGCCTCAAGATGGGCTACTTCGCGCAGTCCGCGCTCGAGGTGCTCGACCCGAACCTGACCGTCTACGGCCAGATCGACCACGCGTTCCCGACGGCGACCACGCCCTCCAAGCGCAGCCTGCTCGGGTGCTTCGACTTCCCCGGCGACGACATCGAGAAGCCGATCCGCGTGCTGTCGGGTGGTGAGAAGTCCCGGCTGGTGCTGGCCCAGATGCTGTTCGATCCGCCGAACTTCCTGGTGCTCGACGAGCCGACCAACCACCTGGACCTGGCCACCAAGGAGATGCTCATCAAGAGCCTCGAGAACTTCGAGGGCACGATGATCTTCGTCTCCCACGACCGGACCTTCCTGCGGGGCATGGCGAACCGCGTGCTCGACCTGTCGGGCGGTGGGGAAGGCGTCGCACGCAAGCCGTTGATCTACGGCGGGACCTACGAGCAGTGGGTCGAGAGCACCGGCCACGAAGCGCCGGGCGTCTGGCACTGATTCCATTCCGGATGGCGCCTGAGGTGGCACGTGGTCCGGCCCCGAAGTCCGGCTCCGCGCACCGGTCCAGCAACCTCGGCTGCGGCGCTCGAGCCGAGCGCTTCTGGATGCCAGACCCAAGGCTCCTCCGAGGTCGAGCGCGGCTCCGGAGCGTCTCGAGCCCGGCCGAATTTCTTGCTCCGAACCAGCACTTTCCTGTCGGCAGTCTCAGGGGAAAGGACGATGATCCGCCCACCATGCAGCCCCAGCTCCACGGCCGAGTTCGCTCCGAGCCCTCCCGGATGCCCTCGCCGCTTCGATCCCACGTGGTGGCCCTTTCGTTCGATCGAGCCCCGCGTCGCCAGCGGCACGCGCCGAGCCTCGATCGCACCAGCCGTCGTGACCAGGTGGATCGCTGATGCTCGGATTCGACCTCGCTGGATTTCAGATCCATCGCCAGCCCAACGACTCGACCTGCGGGCCCACGTGCTTGCA
>JAJDEX010000187.1 GCA_029259575.1 Planctomycetota bacterium
CGAACTCGCCGATGACCGGGATCGCCTTGGCGCAGACGATGTTGGTCTCGGTGGGAAGGCTCAGGATCGTGACGCTGCCGGTGGTCGTTTCACCGGGCCCCCAGGAGCCGACCTGGATCAAGTAGTCCTGACCCGAGTCCATGGATGCCGTGAACAAGGCGACCCCGCCGGCCGTCGCGGGGCCTGCCTGGAAGTTCGTGTGCAAGCAAACGGCGTTGCAGTCGGAACCGCGGTGCAGTTGGACCTGGTCCAGCAGGTCCGCGGACTCGGAGTTGAAACCGAACGTGCCGTTGGACGGAGCCGTCCAGAGGAAGAAGAGGTCGTCCTCGAGCACGGTGGCTCCCGCAGGCACGTTGCACGGAACCGCTGCACCGGTGAATCCGGAGGTGGTCGCGTCCGTCGAGTCGTACGGGAACGTCCCCGTCCCGACGAGCACGCTGGGCGTCGCGCACGTGTCGTTGATCGGAGTCCCGATCCACGACGTCGCGTGAGAGGGAAGGGCGAGAGGGCAGGACGCGAGAGCGAGGAGAAGGATCATGCGTGGAGCGGTGGTGCCCCCAGGCGCAACGAATCGAGCCCAGCGGAAGCCGTGAAGAGGGGAGAGAACGCCCTGCTGGCTCGCAGGGCGCCCTCCATGGGACGTGACCCGGCGGATTCCGTCAAACCGATGTGCCACCTGGTGCGACAGGGGGCATGTGCTCCCCAACCCATGGCTTCCGCGCTTCGCGTCGAACGCACGTCTGGCGCGCATCGACTCGACACGCACCAGACCTCAGCAGCTAGCGCAGAGGCCGCACCCGCAAGTTCGCGAACCACACCTTCATCTTCAACTTCTGATGCAACTGCAGCGCGAGGACACCCGTTCGATGCGCATCGTCCTCGAGCTCGGACAGCACGACGCCGTTGACCTCGAGAACGTGGCGGGCTCCGTCGACGCGTAGGTGATAGTGGTTCCAACCGTCACGTCGGACGGCCGATTCCATGAGCAGCAACTCGGGTCCGGCGAGCTTGGCGCGTCCGTCCGTGCCGTAGATCGATCCCCAGAAGCGTTGACCGATGTCGGCCTGGTAGCCGATCGGATCGACGGTTCCGTCCTCGACGCGACTGCGGTACTGCAGGCCGCTGTTACCGCCTTCGAGCAACACGTCGAACTCGACCTCGAAGTCGGCCAGGTCGCGGCCGTAGATCATGTACTCGTTCTGGGCCAGGTCCTCTGCGGTGCCCCAGAGCACGCCGCGCTCGAGGTCCCAGCCCTTCATCGACCCGCGCCAGTGCTTCAGCTGACCCTCGCTCAGCATGTCGGTCCAGTCGGCCTGGGCCGCTTCGTCCGGATCGACCACGCCGTCCGCGCGAAGGTGCGCGATCAGGTCGCGGACCTCCTCGATCGTCAGGTCGTCGATCAGACCCTCTGGCATGGGCGAGGAACGGAGTTCCTTCAGGCTCTCCACGTCGCGCCGCGCGAAGACCTTCTCGCGACCGCTCGGCAGCAGGATCGCCACCTCGCGCTCGTCCTCGCGCAGCACGCGACCTTCCAGGATCTCGACGCCGGAGTCGGTATGGGCCACGATCTCGAAGGCGCGCCAGTGCTCGGGGACGTCGCGCGAAGGATCGCGGATCGCGTCCAGGATTCCGGCCAGGTCGAAGCGCTTGGTCAAACCGGTCAGGTCGGGTCCATACCCACTGGTGACCGCGAAGTTGGCGCCGAAACCGTGGCACGCGTTGCAACCGACTCGCTCCAGCACCAACGCTCCGCGCGCCGAGGATCCCGCGTGCGCAGGACTCGCGTTCAGGATTTCCAGGATCGACGCCGACGACCAACGTGGCCCGTCCACCGGGCTGGCCTCCGGGACCGTTGCGTCCGGATGCGTTTCCTGGAACCAACGCTGCCAGCGCAACAACTTGGCGTCCCACGAGCCCGTGTTCGGGGACGCACCGGTCATGCTCGCCAGGTGTCCGAGCAGTTCTCCACCGCGTCTCGGCCCGGCCTTGCGTGCCGTATCGATCAAGCGTCGCGATGGATCCGCGTCGGGGTCGAAGCGGATGCCGCTGGACCAGTATTGACCGCACGCACCACGGACTTCGTGGCGGTGCGCCATGAGGCCTTCGAAGCACGCTTGGGCGTCGACCGGGTCCTTCAAGCTGGCCAGCCGCATGAGGGCGACCCACGACGCGGTCTCGTCGGCATCCACCAACTCGCGCAGCCAGGGCCCGAGCACCGGATCGACGTCAGAACCGAGTGCGCTCAACGTCGAACGCCTGCGAGCCGCGGCGATCGCCGGTTCGGTGTCGATCCCGATCGCGTCGAACGCGGTGCGCAACGCGGGCACGAGTGCTGGGACGTCAGCCGGTTGCGCACGGGCCAGCGCCGTCGCCAGCGTGCGCGGACCGAGCTCCCCGGCCTGGGCCAGCTCGAGCAGCTCGCCCTTGCCCGCGGCGCGCAGGTGCACGTCGAACATCGTCTGGATCCAGCCCGCATAGCTGACGTTGCCGCCCCAGCCGCTCGCTTCCTCGAGGAAGGCGAGGGCCCGGACGCGGTGCTCCGAGCTGAGCGTCGTCGCCATGTTCGCGACGCAACGCGCAAGGTACGTCGCCTGGACGCGATCCGTTTCGGCCGCGAGTCGCACCAGCAGCGTCTCGGCGGCGAACTTCGTGGTCCGCGACGACAACATCTCGGCCGCTTGGCGCCAGATGGCCGGCTCGGGATCGTCGAGCAGTTGCTTCAACCGGTTCTCGAAGTTCGCCGCGAAGAGGCTGTCGATCTTGCCGCCGTTGGCGAGGACCAACGCACCCGCGCGCAGTTGCTTGATGCGCAGTTCGGGTGTGACGTTGATCCACAGGAAGTTCACGAGATCGTGCGCATCCTGCTTGTCCTTGAACCTGGGTTCAGCCATGTGCAGCTCGGGCCACCAGTAGTTCTTGCCCATGATTCCGGCCACCCGCGGAGGACCCGAGCGCAGGGCGGCGGGGAAGTGACGGCGGCGCGCCTGCAAGATCCACGGATCGTCGGTGGGGGACAGGAGTACGTTCGTCGCGATCGGCGCTCCGTCGGGATCCTCCAGTTCGCGCCGGGCGACGCGCGCTGTGGCGTTCTCGCGGGGCGCACGTTCGGTCGTGCGAGGTTCCTCGGGTGCGAGCCGGATCAGGCTGCCGGTCTGACCGCGGCCTCCAGATGTGAGCAGCAGCGACCCGTCCGGCAACGCGGCCATGTCGGTCAACGGCATCGGTCCAGCGCACGAAAGGACGGTTTCCTTGGTCCCCGTGAAGCCCGAGCGCTGCGGGGACAAGCGCACGCCGACGAGCTCGGCGGCGATCCAATCGCAGTAGAGCAGCACGTTGTCGTAGTCCTCGGGGAACGCCAGCGTATCCGTCAGCAGGACTCCCGTCGGGGAACCGCGTTCGAGCTCGGCGATCGGAGGCACGGCGTCCGGCGACCAACCTTGCAACGGATCGCTGCCCGGTCGCCAACCGTGATCGCCACCTTCGACGACGAGCGCGGCTCGCGTCGGACGGTAGCCGCCCCAGCCCAGATCCCATTCCATGTCCGCGTCGACCGTGAAGCACTCGCCTTCGTCGTCGAACACCAGGTCGTACGGATTGCGCAATCCATAGCCTCGCCAGCGCCAAGCTCCCGTCGTCGGTTCCACGCGCACGATGCCGCCGAAGGGCCAGCGACCACGTTGACCGAAACCGGCAGGGTCCGGCAAGGGGCGCAGCAACGTCGGAGGTTGGGCGGGGACGGGACGCGAGGGGTGGCCGCGCGGGCGCGACATGTCGCCGTGGGTCAGGTACAGCGCTCCATCGGGTCCGCGGACGACGGCGTGCGGGCTGTGCTCGTCGTCGCCGTCGAAGCCCAACACCAACTGCGGGTCTCGACCATCGACATCGGTCTTCCAGAGCCCGATGACGCGCT
The DNA here is from genome assembly GCA_029259575.1 of Planctomycetota bacterium. Lineage (GTDB taxonomy): Bacteria > Planctomycetota > UBA1135 > UBA1135 > JAJDEX01. The sequence continues at coordinate 3,911 of JAJDEX010000187.1, forward strand.
CCCCGTTCGTCTGGCCGATGGCGACGACGAACAGGGCGTCGGTCTCGGCGAGGATGCCCTGGATGCGATGCAAGCCGCCGGTGTCCAGCGGTTCGAAGTGCTCGTAGAAGCCGTCCCCGTCGGCGTCGATCGCCTCGACCAATCCGGGGGATTCCGTGCCGACGTAGACGCGGCCCGTCGGCCCGACGGCGAGCGACAGCTGGGAATGGGACGCGGCGCTGACGCGGGTCGCGGTCAGGCCGATGCCCGGGCGCAGGTCCTGGGCGGCGGCCAGGGAGCCGGACGTCAGGACGGGCAGGAGCAGGGCGCAGGGGGGGAGGATCGTTCGGAGCAGCATGTGGGGCGCAGTCTACGCGAACCCGCGGCTTGGATCGGCACACCGGGATTCCTAGTCTGCGAGCACACCTTCGGCCCCACACCCGCGCTCCCCATCTCGTTGATCACGAACCCGACTCGAACACGTTCCGCCCTGGCTTCCATGGCGCTCCTGCTCGGAGCTTCAGGTCTGGGCGGTTGCAGCGACGTCGAAGCGGGACGGCGCCCTCCGTTGATCCTGATCACGATCGACGCGGTGCGCGCCGACCACGTGAGCGCGTACGGTTACGGGCGGCGCACCACCCCGAACCTGGATGCGTTGGCCGAACGCGGGATGCGCTACGCCTACGTCCTGAGTCCGACGCCCTGGAGCGCGCCGGCCCACGCGGCGCTCCTGACCGGTCAGGATCCGGACTCGCTCGACTTCACGTCCCTGGACGGCGAGGGGCTGGACCCGAGGACGATCATGCTGCCGGAGCGGTTGCACGCTCGCGGGTATGACACCTGGTGCGTCCTGGCGCACGACTTCGTGCATCCGCGTTGGCACTTGACGCAAGGTGTGCGTCACGTCGATACGGCGCCCATCGATGTGCCGTCGGGACCGACGCGTCATGCTGCGGTCACGGACGCAGCCCTGCGCGCGGCCGAAGCTCGCGGCTCGCGGCCGTTCTTCCTGTGGGTGCATTACGAGGGGCCGCGCGCTCCGTTCGAGGCTCCCGGGGATGCGGTGTTCGCAGGGGACGCGAGCTACGCGGGACCCGTCACGTCCGACGTGTCGCTGCGTGGGCTGCTGGAGATCCAGGCGAGCCTCGACGACGACGATCGCGCCGAGGTCGCACGCCTCTACGACGAGGAACTCCAGCGCATCGACGCCGAGCTCGGACGCTTGCTGGCCGGCTTGACCGATGCCGGTCTGGGCGACGCGGTCATCGCGGTCACCTCGCCCCACGGCTACGCGCTGGGGGAACGCGGTCACTTCGGGGACGCGGCACTCTTGCACGACGACCTGGTGCGCGTGCCCTGGGTCCTGGCTGGCCCCGGCGTGTCCCACGGCGTGATCCAGGATCCCGTGTCGTTGATCGACGTGGCACCCACGTTGTTCGCGCTGGCCGACCTGGTCGTGCACCCCGACGATCCGCCGATGCAAGGCATCGTCGCGTTGCCCAAGTACCCTGCGCCCGCGCGCCCTCTGTTCGCCTCGACGCGACGCGCCGTCGATCTGCGAGCGGTCGTCGAAGGTGATTTGAAACTGATCCGCGACAACCGCACCGGGCACGAGGACCTGTTCGACGTCTACGCGGACCCCGACGAGTCGCTCGAGATGTCCGGCTCGCGCGCGATCGAGAAGGACGCGTTGTCGCGCCGGTTGGACCAACGCTTCGGCCCCGAGTGACGGCGGGTGGTTCGAACGAAAGGAAGGCGGGCTCCCCGATGTGGGCAGCCCGCCTTCCTGGCTTCTCCTCTCTCTCGGTCACTTGACCTGTTGGATCTGCACGCCGTCGCGAGACTTGTCGAGGTTGGATTTGTAGTTCCCGGCGCGGCCACCGACCTGGACCCTGTTGAACTCCAAGGTGTTCTTGAAGTAGCCGTCCTTGTCCATGACCTCGCCGCCCATGAGCCTGCGGCCCAGCTGTTGTTGCTGCGCCTGGGCCAGCAGGTCCACGCCGCGGAA
>JAJDEX010000188.1 GCA_029259575.1 Planctomycetota bacterium
CCAGGAAGAGACGTACGACGGCGTGTTCTAGGTCGACGCCGGCCGTCCGACGCCGGCCGTCCGACTCCGGTCAACGGATGTCGGCCAACCGACTCCGGCGAAGTGACTCCGGTCAAGCGACGTCGGTCAAGCGACGTCGAGCTCGATCCGGGGGCGTGACTCCGCGTCCTTGGGCGAGCTCTCGGCGAACGTCCGGAACGCCTGGATGAAGTCGAACACGTCGAGGCCCATGAACTCGGGTCCTCTCGCGATCGCGACCTCCTCGAGCCGCCCCGTCCCCAGCTTGGACAGCGAGGCCAACCCCTTCGGTTGGCCCATGCGCACTTTGAGCGCGGCCGCCGTGCACTGGATCAGTCCTTGCAGATGCTGCGCCTGGTGGGGGTCGTGCTTGGCCTGGTGCCACAGCCCTTCCCACGCCTCGTGCGCTTCCCACAGGTAGCCGTGGTTGTAGAGGTCGACGCCATAGAGGTAGTCGTCGTTGTCCGCCCACGACTCGGGCGCGAAGTACTCCGCGGGCGCCTCGCTCTCCTCGGTGAAGGAGTGCCCTTCGGGGGAGCGCGTCGGGTGCGGGTGCTGACCCGGCAGGAACGCGTACTCGGGGAAGGGACGATCGGGGAGATAGCGCCGGGGCTCCATGGTGGGAGGGTACCGCCCTGCAGCGGATCTTTCTCCTTCCGGTCGGTCCCGCACGCATCTCCTACGCGAGCGGGGCCGCGGTCGATGACGACCGCGACCCCGCTGCATGGCTGAGAACCAGCCGAATCCCGGCAGGTGCCCATCGATCCTGGGCAGGACCTACTCGACCGTGATGCTGTAGCCGAGCTCGCCCGACATCTCCATCGACATCTCCATGGTCATCTCCATCATGCCCGACATCTCCATGGCCATCTCCATCGCCATGGCGGTCTCACCCTTGAGCTCGAAGCCGGCGACGTGCCCTTTCGTGAGGTTCCAGAGCAGTTCGCCCTTGGCCTCGTAGGCGAATTCGACGTCCATCATCGTGACGTCCATCTCCATGCCCTCGGGCAATTCCTCTTGGTCCATCTGCTCCAGGGCCATGTCGATCAGGTCGGCCTTCGTATCGATCTCGACCACGATCTCGATCACCGCGATGCGGTTGCCATCGACCTCGCGCACGGACATCAGCTTGCCGGTGAACTCACCGTCGATCTCGCCGCCCAGGAGTGCGCTGAAGTCGGACATCATCTCGGGGTCCGGACCGCCGCCCATCATCCCGGCCTCGTCGTCCATGTCGACCTCGAGACCCAGGTCGCCGCCCGGTGCCATGATGATCACGAGGTTGGCCATGTCGATCTCCCAGGTGTCGCCCTCGGCGACCTCGCTCTTCGGCAGCAAACCGCGCAAGCTCATGTCCTCGGTGAGGCCCTCGAGCAGTTCCTTGTCGCCATTCTCATCCTCGGCGAACTGCACGACGTATTCGCCGGCGTCCTTGTCCCAGGTGAACTCGACGGTCTTGCCCTCGAGCTCGGATTCGCCCGAGCCTTCCATGGCCTCGTCCTGGGTGTCGCCCATCATCTCGATGGCCATCTCCATGTCGATGCCCATGCCGATCTCCTCGAACTTGCGGCTGAGCTTGCTCGGACGTCCGTCGGCGATGGCGCCGTAGGTGTCGGTGACCTTGACCGTCGAGGTGACCTCCATGTCCATTTCGATGGAGGGCATCATCGCGTTCTCCTCGCCGTTCATGAGCATCTGCATGTCGTCGAGCGAGCTCGTGATCGACGTCGTGAAGGACTTGGTCACGGAGGAACCCTCCGCGACGGCGAAGGAGATCTTCTCGCCGCGCTGGAGGTTGGAGATGAGGAACGGAGCTCCGCCGATCACGGCGGCGGCCATCAGAGTGCGGGTGATGTTCATGGTGGTTGCGGGCAGCAAGAGGTCGGTCCGCCGAGGTGAGTCGGTGGGGCCCCTTCCGGTGGTAAGTCGCTGCCTGGAAGGGGGCCTCGATGCGTGACGGCGGCGGAGCCGCCCGAATGCGTTGGGCCGAATGCGTTGGGTGGGGGGAGGGAACGGGAGCCGATGGGCTCGCCAAACGAATGCAGGGCGCTGCAGTCGCGCCCTAGCCTGGAGAACCAGGGGTGTGGGTACGATCCAAGGCGGGGATTCTATCCAGGAACCCGGGGTGAAGGCCCCTGGAGCTCCCTGGAAGGCCTCGTTGGACCATTTTTCGGAACCTCGGGACTGGGCGGCCCCGGTCCGGGCGTGCCCCGTCCATCGGGCGACCCGGAGAGCCGCCCCTTCAGGTCGGATCACGAATCGGCGCTTGCACGGCGCGTTCTCCGCGGTCCAGGGCCACCTGGATATTCGACCGGAGTGACGGGGCTCCGTCCGCGGGACTAGGACCCGGACCAGGGGCGCTTGCCTCCTCCCACGGACCGGGCGCCTCTGTTGGGGCCGGACATGGATCCGGCCCCATCTCAACTCTCCCCTGCGGTGGCTTGGCACCCCGAGTGATGGGACTAGGATGCCCCCATGGATATCCGCATCGAATACTGCGTGCAGTGAAACTACGAACCGCAGGCGGCCGGTCTGGTCGCCGAACTTCAAGCCACTCTGGGTGACGTGAACGTCGAACTCGTCGAAGGATCCGGAGGTGTCTTCGAGATCGACGTCGCCGGCAAGCGCATCTTCTCGAAGAAATCCCTCGGCCGCTTTCCGGCCTACCAGGAGATCCCGACCTTGATCGCCACGAGCTGAGTCACACGAGCCACCTGGCCCGAAAGCAAACGACGGCGCCCTTTCCAGCAGGAAGGGGCGCCGTCGTTTCTTGGGACGGTCACGTCGGGGTTCGATCGGCCGCAGCACAGCCCGTTCGTACGAAATCGTAGTACGCGGGCCGGATCCGGGCGTGCACGCAGCGGAAGCTGGGCTGAAGCCAAGACGCGGGTCGGAGGAGTGTCGACTCGACAGGGAGTCGACGCGGGCGAGCCGAGGACGGTGTGGGGCGGGTCCGGGCGATCTGCGCTCAGAGGGCGTAGATCAGGAGGCCGAGGACGAGGGCGAAGAGGAACGCCGT
>JAJDEX010000189.1 GCA_029259575.1 Planctomycetota bacterium
CAACGCGGACCTGGTCGAGGAAGGCGCCGCGCTGATGGACCTGGGAGTCGAGCTCAACCCCGCACAGAACCGTTTCGGCCGAGCCCTCGCCCATCACTCCTGCGGCGACCATCCCGACGTGGTGATCGACGACCTCTTTGGCCTGCTCGAAGCTTGCACCGAACAGGTGGCCGACCGCACGCGGTTCCGGACCACGGGGCCTATCGTCGACCACCCGGCGTGCATGGATTCCGATGCGGCGCCCTACAACTTGTCGGGAACGCTCTTCTGGGCTGGCGAGGTGTTTCGCTCACGCTCGGAGACGCAGCGCGCCCGGGACGCCTTCGAAGGCAGCCTGCGTTACGACGACGCCAAGTCCTGGCCGTTCCGCGCCCATGCGGAAGATCGCTTGAAGGCTTTGGAGCAAGAACGTCCGCCGCAATTGGCGGCGCCGGTCAGTTGCCTCTTGTGCCACCAGGCCTGAGTCGGCGTCGCCAGTCCCTGGGCGGATCGAAGACACGCCCAACTGCTTCTCGCGGGGCATCCAAAGTCGACGGCTGGCAGCACGAAACCGGTCCTAACCCCGCCCTATGGACGGCCGCGTCTCACGGATACGCGAGCACGAGGTCGAGCAGCAGTTCCTCGGAACGTGCCGCCACGTCGCGCGCTTCGAACGGCACGACGTGCGTGCGAATGCCCTCGTTCCCATGGATCTCGATGCGTACTTGACCGGCGCTGTGCGCGGAGGCCCAGAGCCCGAAGCTGCCGTCCTTCCCCACGACTCGCGTCATGTGCGAGCGTTTGGCGTACTCGATCGGTACGCTCGAGCTCTCGACGGTCGCCGAGACGAAGCGCGGCATCGCCGATGCTCGATCGGTCAGTTCGATGCGCGCCTGGACCTTCGCGGGCATGCGACGGAACAGGACCCGCTCGCCGCAATCCACGACGCCGGTGGCGGTGCCGCTCAATCGGCAACGCTCGGTCGCCTCGCCGATGCCCGCCGCCTCCGCTTCCTGCTGACCGAGTGGACCGTACACCAGCTCGTAGGGACCTTCGGGAATCGGCCCGAGTCGATAACGACCACGTGCGTCGGTGTAGCCCGTGGCCAGCTCGACCGATGAGGCCATCGCCCGCGTGCTCTCGATCGCGACGACGCGCAGTTCCAGTCCGACCCAGGGCGACTCGAACTGGTCGACGACGCGACCCTCGACCCATGCCAGCGATTCTCCGAACACCCAATCGAGGTCGAGCACCTCGCCAGGTGCCAGATCCACGGTGTGGCCCTCGGGCTGGGCGAGGCGGCCCAGGGTCGAGGTGTGGCTCGTGCTCTCGGCCTCGATCCGCACGCGCCCGGGACGAAGGGTCAAGTGGTACTGGTCGCCCTGCACCCAGGTCTCGGAGCGCGACCACGGATCGTCCTCGCCGACGAGGTTGCGGGCATGAATGCGAGCACCGCCATCAGGCGTGTGCCAGTTCGCTCCACCGGCCGCCAGGACGCGGCCTCGCACGAACGCCGGCTCCAGGAGATCGAGGAAAGCCACGACGTCCCGGTCGTCCACGATCGTCACGCGATGATCGGTACCGACGGCCGGCCGCGGGTGGCGCCCGTTGGGTTCGGGCACGACGCCCAGCACATGATCGCCGAGGTTCATGTCGAGGAACTCGGCGACGCCGTTCGCGTTCGTCCAAGCCATGCGCGCGCCGGCGCGTCGTAGCGCCCAGCGATCCTCGCCCGCGATCAAGACGTCCTCTCGCTCGCTCGTCAGGACGAAGATCTCGGTGAGTCCTCGCGGTTCACCATGCTCGTCGGCGCACAACACGTAGAGCGCGCGACCCGGTTCGCGGCCGGTCCATTCGACGCGTTCGCGAACCGCTTCGGCATCGCGGAGCGGATCGCCGGTCAGAGGCACGTCCCATGCGGCGACTGCGACCTCTCCATCCACGACGCCCAGTGGGTCCGACGTCGGTGCTTGCCCGACCCGCATCGCGAACATCCACGCCACCGCCAAGGACGCGCCGAGCATCACGGTCAAGATGAGCCGTGCTTTGCGTGTCCTAGCTCCCCGAACCTGGGTTCTCGACAACGCAGCTCCTCCGTCCCGACTCGCGCGGGTGGCCCCAGGGTCACGGTACCGTGGATGCGCACGCATCACGGGGTTGCGGACGTCGCAACGGCACCCTCTACGGGCCTGCGGGCGAGGACGTTGGCGGAAGTTCCGCGGATCAGCCGGTCAAGGTGCGCATCACGCCCTCGAGCGGTCCACGCTTGCATCGGGCCAGCCACATGTTGGCGAAGAGCCCGCCGACGAGCATGAAGGCCAGCGAGAAGATCCAGACCTGCTCGATCGAAGGTTCGTTCGGCGCGTCCCAGCCGATCCAACGCTGGACGTTCATGCCGATCCAGATGTGTGCGATGTACAGCGTCAGCGCGATGCGTCCGCCGTTGCACGCCCAGCGCACGAGCTTCGCACCGTGGAACGTCGCAGCGATCCAGAGGCAGAGCCCGACGGCGGCGAGCGAGGTGAAGGCTGCCGAGACCGCGTACATGCCTGCGGTCGTGCTGCCCATGCGCCAGCTCTGGGTGTCGAACAACGGACGCGCTTCGAAGCCCTTCAAGCCGAACGGGCGCGCCTCCCGCAACACCTCGAGCACGACCTCGAATCCGAGGAACCCGAGGACTCCGACCAGGATCATTCCGATCTGGACACGCCGCTTCGCCAGGTCGAGGCGTCCCACCAGACTGCCGAAGAGCACGAGGGAGACCCACGGGAACACCGGATGCCAGCCGTTGAAGAACAGATAGCGCAGGGAGCCGCGCCAAGTCCAGAAGCTCGGGTAGGTGATGTCGTCTTCCGTGTAGACCCAACCGGCCGAACGTGCGGGGAGGATGTCCTGCAACCCGTCC
>JAJDEX010000190.1 GCA_029259575.1 Planctomycetota bacterium
CTTCTACGGCTACAACTGCCAGCGTGTGGCGCACAGCTACTACCCGCCCCACCTGTGGTCGGACGACCAGAAGGTCACGATCAACACGTCGCCAATCCCCGGTCATGCGAAACGACCCGAGGGCGACATCACGTTCGCCGACTGGTCGGCCGACAACTACGCGCCGGACCTGATCCTGGCCGAGGCCGTGCAGTTCCTGGACGACCACGCGAACGACCCGTTCTTCCTGTACTTGCCTTTCGTTGAACCGCACGTCGCGATGCAGCCTCCGCAGTCGCACGTCGAGTCCTACCCCGAAGAGTGGGACGACCGGCCCTATCGCGGGCAATGCGGGTACACCCCGCACCCGCGTCCGCGCGCAGGCTACGCGGCGATGATCACCGACCTCGACGAGCATGTGGGGACGATCCTGGCCAAGCTCGAAGAGCTCGGTCTCGAGGACGACACGCTCGTCATCTTCACCAGCGACAACGGCACGACGCACGGCAGTGGCGGTGATCCCGTGCTCGGTGTCGGTGGTGTGGACTCGGCATTCTTCAACAGCACCGGCGGCCTGCGCGGCCACAAGGGCAGCGTCTACGAAGGCGGCCTGCGCGTCCCGATGATCGCGCGTTGGCCCGGCAAGGTGCCCGCCAACGCCGTGACCGACCAGGCGACGTACTTCCCCGACCTCTTCCCCACGCTCTGCAAGTTCATCGGTGCCGAGGTCCCCGAGGGCCTCGATGGGGACAACATCGAGGTCGCGATGATGGGCGGCGGCACGCTCGCCGAACGCAAGCCCATGGTCTGGACGTTCGTCGAGTACGGAGGTCAGGTCGCGGTCCGCATCGGCAGCTTCAAGGTCATTCGACGTGGCCTGAACCGCAAGAACAGCGAACCCGACCCCTGGGAGGTCTACGAACTGTGGTTCGATGCGGGAGAGACCACCAATCTGGCCACCCAGGCACCGGAGTACATTGAAACTGCGAAGGCAGTCCTGCGTGCCGAGATGGACGACAATCCGCTCTTCCCGCTGACCATCCCGGACCTCTAGCTCGACAGGTCCCCATACGAAAGGAGCGTCCGAGCCACTGGCTGGGACGCTCCGTTCGTTTCGTGCTAGCTCGAACTCAGTCGCCCGAGGTCACGGCCGGCAGGTCCGCTTCGCGGGCGAGGCGGTTGATGATCGGGAGTTGTTCATCGAGCAGCTCCCCCATCGCCTTCAGCTGCGCTTCGATGCGCGTGGTCAGGTCTTCACGGACGGCATGGGCCTGGGCGGTCGGGGCGTTGTCGCCCGTACCGACGACGCCGAGCAGTCCGGCCAGCTTGTCCGTCAAACGGATCGGGAAGTTCAGCGGGTCCTGACGCGCTTGGTTCTGGGTCTGGTAGAGCTCCTTCTCGATCTTCGTCAGGGAATCCTCGAGCTCCTGCGCCGCCACGCTGACACTGGCCTCATCGTCGTCGGCACGACCGCGCAGATCGCCCAACTGGCCACGCATGCGGCGCAACTGACGGATCGCCTTGTGGGCGCGGGTCAGGTCGTCGCGCACCTGGACCAGGAAGTCGAACTGCGCCTGAAAGTCTTCGGGTGTGGCGCTGGTACGCGGGTCGGCCAACACGGTGGCAGGCACGACGGCACTCGACTCCCCCACGACGAGCTTCACCTGATAGTCACCGGGCACGGCGCGCGGACCACGCAGGCCTCCGTTCCACAGGATCATGTCGTCGAACGACTCGGCGCCAGGGTAGCGCAGGTTCCAGGCGAAGCGATGCAGGCCCGGCTCGACGTCGACCTGGCGCAGGTCCTCGGCCGCGTACTTCGGCTTGGGCGTGTCGTCGCCCTCAGCCGGCTTGGGCGTGAAGCTCATCACCAGCTCTCCGGTGGCGTCCAGGATGTCGATGCGAATCTCGGTACCCTCCTCGAGGTCGTCCGGGATCTGGTAGTTGACGACGATGCCGCTCGGCGGGTTCTTGCCGGACTGGCCGCCGCCGCCCCAACCTCCGCCGGCCAGGCGATAGGCGTCGCGCGGTTCGAACAGCACGGCCTGACCGCCATGACTCGCGGGGTCCCATTGATGCAACGGCGACAGGTCGTCCAGGATCCAATAGCCGCGTCCCTGGGTCGCGACGACCAGATCACCGCGCTTCACGGCCAAGTCGGTCACCGGTACGACGGGCAGGTCGAGCTGCATCGGTTCCCAGTGGGCGCCGTCGTCGAACGAAACGTAGACCCCGCGCTCGGTGCCAGCGTAGAGCAGTCCGGCACGTCCCGGATCGGCGCGCAAGGCACGCGTGAAGTGCAGGCGATCGATGCCCGCGTCGATGCGCGTCCACGTGGCGCCGTAGTCGAGCGTTCGATAGAGGTACGGCTCGAAGTCGTCCAGCTTGTAGCGCGTGCCTGCGACGTACAGGCCACCGGGTTCGGTCGGGTGCACCTCGATCGAGTTGATCATCGTCCACTCGGGCATCCCAGGCGGCGTGACGGGCTTCCAGGTGATGCCGTCGTCGCGCGTCAGCGACAGGACGCCGTCATCGGAACCACACCAGATCACGCCTTTCTCGTGCTGCGACTCCGTCACGGCGAACAACGTGCAGTAGTACTCGACGCTGGTGTTGTCCTTGGTGATCGGCCCACCGGACGCGCCCAGCATGGTCGGTTCGTTGCGCGTGAGGTCACCGCTGATCTGCTCCCAGGTCTGGCCCTCGTCCAGCGACCGGAACAGCACGTTCGCGCCGGCGTACAACGCATGCGGCGCGTGGGGCGAGAATGCCAAGGGGAAGTTCCAGTTGAACCGGTACTTCAGATCGCCGGCGCCCCAACCCAGCGGGTTGTCGGGCCACACGCTGACGGTGCGGCGCTCGCCAGTGCGGTGATGGCGACGCGACAGGTAGCCGCCGTACGAACCGCCGAACACGACGTCCGGATCGCTCGGGTGTGCCACGACGTGGCCGCTCTCGCCACCGGCGGTCGAGGACCACTGCGTGCGGTCGATCGACCCGCCGTCGGGATTGCTCGACCGGATGCGGACGGTCGAGTTGTCCTGCTGGCCGCCCAGCAAGCGGTACGGGAAGTCGTTGTCGGTGGACACGCGATACATCTGCGAGGTCGGCTGGCCCTCCTGGTCCGTCCAGGACGCGCCGCCGTCGAACGAGATGTTCGCACCGCCGTCGTTCGACTGGATCATGCGCTTCGGATCCGCGGGATCGATCCACAGGTCGTGGTTGTCGCCGTGCGGCACCGAGATGGTCGAGAACGACTTGCCGCCGTCCTTGGACACGTGGAAGCTGACGTTCAACACGTAGACCTTGTCCACGTCGACCGGGTCGGCGTAGAGGCGCGAGTAGTACCACGCGCGCTGGCGCAGACTGCGGCTGCTGCTGGTCTTGGACCACGTCGCGCCACCGTCGCGCGAACGGAACACGCCTCCCTCCTCGGACTCGAGGATCAGGTAGAGGTTCTTCGGGTCGGCCTTCGACACGGTGATCCCGCTGATCCCGATCAGTCCCTTCGGCAAGCCGGGGTTGCCGGTCAGTTCGGTCCAGGAATCGCCACCGTCGGTCGACTTCCAGATGCCGCAACCTTCGCCGCCACTCTCGAGGCTGAAGGGCGTGCGCAAGATGCGCCAGAAGCACGAGTACAGGATGCGGGGATTGGTCGGGTCCATCGCCAGGTCGACGCAGCCGACCTCGTCGCTGACATGCAAGATGCGCTCCCACGTCTCGCCGCCGTCCTGGGTGCGGAACACGCCGCGCTGCTCGTTCGGCCCGAAGAGGT
>JAJDEX010000020.1 GCA_029259575.1 Planctomycetota bacterium
CATGTACAGCCCGTTCACGCGACCGACGCCGACCAGGATCTCGCGGCCGCGATCGGGCCACAACTCCCAGAACAAGCTGTGGTCGACCAAGCGTGCCACGACCTGGTCCACGTCATAGACCTCGCGGTGATCGGTGGGCAACAGGCCCGACAGTTCGGCCGAGGGATGATGCGGGAGCGCGGGCTCGGCGCCGTGGCGGTGGTACGCCATGCCCGAGCTCGGCAAGCGCCGGATCTCACCGCGGATGTGTTCGAGCGCAGCCAGGTCGTCCGGCACACGCACGTCCGCGCAGCCCGATTGGTGCACGTGCACCTCGGGTCCGCCGATGTCCAGGCTGGACAGCTTCAGGCTCTTGGCGCCTTTGATCAGCGCGGCGCCGGCGATGACCATGTACGCCTGTTCGGTCATGACGACGCGGTCCGAGATGATCGGCATGTAGCCGCCGCCCGCGATGCAGTCGCCGAAGACGCCCGCGATCTGCGGCACGCCGGTGTTCGACAGTAGGGCGTTCTTCTTGAAGATGTGACCCGCGCCGGTGCGGCCGGGGAACGAGCGCGATTGTTCCGGCAGGAACAGGCCCGAACAGTCGACCAGGTAGACGACCGGCAGACGCAGGCGCAGCGCCATCTCCTGGGCGCGCTCGATCTTCTCGGGCGTGCGCGGCCACCAGGAACCGGACGCGACCGTGTTGTCGTTCGCGATGACCATCGTCCAGCGGCCTTCGACCTGACAGAACGCGGTGACGACGCCGGCCGCGGGCGAGGACAGTTCGCCGAACGTGTCGCCGTGGTTGACGAACGTGCCGACCTCGAAGATGCGCGTGTCCGGGTCGATCAACCGGTCGATGCGCTCGCGGCTGGTCAGCTTGCCCTTCTTGTGGACGCGCTCGACGTACTTCTCGCCCCACCCACCGTGGACGGCGGCGCGGCGTTCCTCGAGCACGGCTTCGCGTTCGGCCAGGCCGGCGCGTTGACGCTCGAACGAGGCGTCGTCCAGGAACGCGTCGCGCGGCGAGCCGAGGGGAGTCAGGGGGACGTGTGCCATGGATCGAAATCAGGAGTTCGCGCCGGCGGGCTGCCAACCGGGGATCGAGCGCGTGTCGTAGTCGCCCGAGCGGAACTCGGGGCTGTCCAGGACGGCCAGGTGAAGAGGCACGGTGGTCGCGACGCCCTCGATGGTCGTGGCGCGCAGGCAGGCGAGCATCGTCTCGATCACCGCCTCACGCGTGTCGGCGTGGGCGATGACCTTGGCGATCAAGGAGTCGTAGTAGGGCGAGATCTCGTCGCCCTGGCGAATGTGCGTGTCGACGCGGATCGTGCCCGGACCGACGTCGGTGGCGATGTCGAAACGCTCGACGACGCCGGGGCTCGGTTGGAAGTCGTTCGACGGGTCCTCGGCGTTCAAGCGACATTCGATCGAGTGACCGTTCAGCGCGACCTGGTCCTGCGCGATCGCCAGCGGCGCGTTCGCAGCGATGTGCAACTGCTGCTGCACGATGTCGATGCCGGTCACGGCTTCGGTGATCGGATGCTCGACCTGCAGGCGCGTGTTCATCTCCATGAAGCACAGCGTGCCGTCGTTCGGACGCATCAGGATCTCGATCGTGCCCGCGCCGGCGTAGCCGACGTGCTGGGCGGCGCGTGCTGCGGCTTCGCCCAACGCCTTGCGCTGGGCATCGTCGAGGGCGGGGGAGGGACTCTCCTCGATCAACTTCTGGTGCTTGCGCTGGATCGAGCACTCGCGCTCGAACAGGTGGATCGCGTTCCCGTACGCATCGCCGAGCAGTTGCACCTCGATGTGCCGGCCGCCGGTCATGTAGCTCTCGAGGTACATATCGCCGTTGCCGAACGCGGCCAACGACTCGGCGCTGGCGTCCGTGAAGCCCTGGCGCACCTCGGCCTCGTCGTGGCACAGGCGCATGCCGCGACCTCCGCCACCCGCATCCGCTTTGAGCAGGACGGGATAGCCGATGTCGTTCGCGACACGCGCGGCGTCGTCGGCGTCGGTCAGCAGGCCCTCGGATCCGGGGATGCCGGCGAGTCCCGCCTCGCGCATCGCGCGCTTGGCCGGCCACTTGAGCGCCATGCGTTCCATGACCGAGGGACTCGGGCCGATGAACGTCAACCCGTGTTGCTCGCACAGCGCGGCGAAGCGCGGGTTCTCGGCCAGGAAGCCCCAGCCGGGGTGGACGGCGGCGCAACCGGTCTGGCGCGCGGCCTGCACGATCGCGTCGGCGCGCAGATAGCTCTGGCCGGGCGCGGCACCTCCGACGCATACGACTTCGTCGAAGGCGTCCGTCCAGGGCGCACCCTGATCGGCGCTCGACACGGCGGCGACGGGGGAGATGCCCAGGGCACGTGCGGCGCGGGCGACGCGCACGGCGACCTCCCCACGGTTGGCGATGAATATGCGGCGGAACATCGGTGGGGCAGAGGATAGCCCGTCGCGCCCCCGGGATCGCCTGCAGGCTCGCTCTTCCCGACGCACTTTCGACCGGATTTCGCCGCGGGACTCCTTAGGATCTCAACATGCGATCGACGCACCACGACCCGCCGCCGAACCACGGGCGGATCCGAGCCCGAATCCGAACTCGATTTCGAGTGGTCGTCGGCAGGCTCGCCTCGATGGGAGTCACGTTCGGATTGATAGTGACTGTCCTTCTGGGGCGGGAGCGCCCCGCCCAGGACGTCGTCAGCGAATTGGGCCGTTTGAGTGCAGAGAGCGCCGCCGAACGCCACGACGCCGAGCGCTGGCTCGCCGTGCATCTGCAGCCGCGCGACCTTCCGGACGTCGCCCAGGTGCTGAAGGACGGGACACCGGAGGCCCAGCGACGCATCGTGCATCTTCTCGGGTCGGACGACCGCCACCTGGAGCTCGCCGCGCAGCTGTCGATGGAAGGCGACGACGACATCGCAGGCTGGGGCGCGGAGGCCGTCGAGGCGATGTACCTGCGCTGGAATCCGGCCGCGCGGGACGACCCGTTGAGGCCGGGACAGCTGCCGCTCGATTGGGAGACGGAGCCGACGACGCCGCTCACGTTCGATCCCGGCCACGGGTCGTTGTGGGAGGTGCTCGACCGGCTGGACCGCTACGGCCTCGGCTACGCGCCGATCGTCGTGGATCCGAACCTGGATCCGTCGGTCCGGCGGCCCATCGAGGGCGAACCACGCGGCCCCGTCGTTCCCTCGATGGGGAACATCCGCCTCGATTGGTCCTCGTCCATCGGCCTCGTCTGTGCGACGCATCGCATCCACTTCGAGGTTCACGGCTTTCGCCAGGACGGCCTCGTCGCCTCGGACGACGTGCGCCCATGGGTACGCGTGTACACGCCGGGCGCGACGGGCTGGAACGCATCCGCGTTGCAGTTGCACTGGGTGCGTGGCGTTTTGAAGGAGCATGCCCCGCGTTGGAACCGCGCCGCCGCGCGAGCCTTGGCCGCCAGCGAGTGGCCAGCCGCCCTGGCCTGGCTCGAGCGCCGCTGGGTCGAGTTCGACGATCCCGCCGGGTTGGCCGGCGTGCTGCACGGTGCGGCGCGCGGACGTGTCGCTCCCGTCCTGATGGATGCGGACACGGTCGTCGACCTGGTGCACACCGCGGAGCGTTGGTTGCGCGCCGACGTTCCCGAAGCCGAGCTTCTGGTCGAACGCGTCGCGCGTGCCCTCGCCCAGGTCCCCGCGGTCGACGCGCGCGGCCGTTCGATCACCACACCTCTGCTGGACGGCCTTGTCGATGCCGAGCCGGCCAGCCAGTGGATGCGGTTGGTGGCGCTCGAAGGCCAGGCCCATTTCGATGCGGCGGTCGTCGCCGTGGCGCGTGATCTGCTGGCGACGCCCGGCGAACCCGCCACGCGATTGGCTGCACTCGGCGCACTCCAAGCGTGCTCCGAAGGCGCGACCCAGCCGTTCGACATCGCCGCGCCCTTGGTCCTGATCGGCCACGCGACCGCCGCGGGTCGTCTCGAGGACATTCCCCGCGCCCTCGCCGCCGTCGGTGCCCGGCCCGATCCGCGCGCGCCGTTCGATCAACTGGTCACGGACGGCTCCCAGCGACTCGCGTTGGTCGAGTGGTTGGCCTTGATCGGCGAGACCGAGCGCGCCGTGAACCTGTTCCTGCCGGCGGCCGAAGCGGAAGGTTTGCTGGATCCCCTGACGGACCGCGTGCGGATCTGGGTCGGGTTGGGGCAAGCGTCGGCTGGCAGGGACTTCCTGCAGGAACTCGAGCGAACCGCGGCACCCCTCGCCGATCGCTTCGCTGTGCGCAGCGGGCTCGCGACCGACGAGCGCATCGAGTCCGTGCTGTCGCACATCGAGTCCCTGGAGGCTCCGACGCGGGCCGATTGGATCGACGTGGCGAGCCTGGCGGCGCACGAGCATCAGGGCTCGCGCGTGCGGGAGTTCCTGTTGAACGGACTGGTGTCCGCTGAATCCGTGCCGGATCTCCTGCCCGCGATCCTGCGCGCTCAGCTCGAGCTGCAGCGGGATCGCCGGTCCATGGAGCTGAGCGCCTTCTCGAGCTCGCTCGGACGCAAGGTGCGCAGCTTGGACACCGCCGTACCGCTCTCGACGATCCTGCCCAATCCGTACGCACCGCTCCTGCCCAGCCCGACGCGCCGGCTCGAAGCGCTGGATCGACGCCTGATTCCCTGATCGGTGGAGGCGTCCGTCGTTCTCTGCGGGCCGCCCGAACTCCGTTGCGAACCGGCCGGCCACGATTTTCGCGGCGGCATGCGTGATCTGACCCATGCCCGCGGGTTGGAATGCAGCCTGGGCCGGAGGCCCACATCGATCCTATGGCACGAACCGTCCAACAAGCTCCCGAACCGCCCACGCCCGGTGAGGCCCGTACCGTCCCGGCCAAGCGCGAGGAGCTGACCGTCCTGAACGCTCCCCGCAGCCAGCAGGCGGAGCAGTTCCGGGGTCTGCGCAACTCGATCCAAGCCCTGAACCCCGATGGGGCCAGTCACACCTTGGTCGTGACCAGCGCGTTGCGTGGCGAAGGCAAGACGGTCGTGTCGATGAACCTGGCCGCCGCATTGGCCGAGCTTCCCGGCACGGAGGTGCTCGTGCTCGACACCGATCTGCACAACCCGTCGCTCGAGGAGCTGCTGGAGCTGCCCCGGCGTCAGGGACTGACCGAGGTCCTGCGCGGACGCCTCTCCCTCGACCAGGCGATTCGCCAGACGTCCATCGAGGGCGTGTCGATCATGGGGGCCGGGGAGATCCCCAGGAACCCGTCCGAGCTGTTGGGCTCGGACCGCATGCGCACGGTGCTCGACCGGCTGCGCCAACGCTACAGCTACGTGATCCTCGACACGCCCGCGGCCGCGACGATCAGCGACCCGTCGCTCCTCGCCGCGATGGCGGACGGCATCCTGTTGGTCGTGCGCCTCGGCGAAACGCCGCGCCACTTCGTGCAGCAGACGATCAACACGCTCGAGGCGCTGGGCGGGAACATCCTCGGTACTTGTTTGACCGGTGCCCACGAGACGGACACGAGTCGCGGCTACGCGGCGAGTTGACTGCTGGGGACTTCGTCCTGTGGTCGAAGGTGCGGCACCGAAAGTTCGCCACCGCACGGCCGGCGGCAAACGTCCGACTACGTACGCAGGACGATCTACGGTCGAAGGGCGACCGGCCCTACGCGGGGTCGCCGAACAGGCCGCGTTGGAGCCAATCCAGGGCGTTGCGGCTGCGGGTTCGAACTTTCGCTTGCCTTGCGGACTTGCGTGATTCTCCCGCAACCTTCAGCGGTTCGAGCGTTCGCGCGGAATGGATCAGACCGCGGATGTTCTGTTTCTCCCAGACGCGTGAGCGGGCGCTCTCGGGCCACTCCGCTTCGCGGCGCCGGAACGCACCGTGATGGGCGATCCAACGGCCGCCCGAGTCCCGCTTGGGAGGCAGGGCCGCGTGCAGCAGTTCGTGGACGAGCACGGCGGTGACGAACCAGGCCGGCACGGCGGGCTGGTCGAGGACGCGGTGCATGCGCACCAGTCCGCGCGCCGGGTCGTAGCTGCCCAGGCGCAGCGTGTGACGCGAGCGGCTGGGTCCGCGGCGACCCCAGGTCAGCACCGGCCGCTCGGACGGTTCCATCGAGGCCAGGAACTCGTCGTAGATGGGGACGGCCAGTTCGTCCAGGTCGTGGATCTCCCCGATGCCGGAAGCGCCGCGCGGGACCGGCGCCGGTGCCGCAGCGATGTCCGTCTCCAGGAATCCGTCCAGCAGTCGCGCCGCACGGCGAGCCCGCCGCCCGGCTCGCAACCAGGCCGCGAGCGCGACGAGGACATCGACGTCGGCCTCGAGGAAGGCGTGGTGGAGGTGCAGCACCCATCCGTCATTCTCGCGCCGACCGCGGACGGGCGCGCTGCGCGAGCGGCCGACATGGACCTGGACCGACGCCTCGAGCTCACGCTCGAGGATGGCGACCAGATCCAAAGGCGTGCGCACCGTCATGACGCTTGCAGCATGCGAAGCGGGGCCTCCCTTGGGAAGGCCCCGCTTCGTGAGGGCCTGTGGAGGGCCCCAAGTCGACACCGAGTCGACACAGCATGGTCACGACTCCCGGAGGAGTCCCGCGCCCGCTCGCCGATCAATTCGGCAGGTCGAAGTCCTCACCCTGGTAGGTGCGGCCCTCGTCGAGCGTGATGCGACGGCGCGTCTTGCGCTGGTCGTTGGCGTTGGCGAAGGGGTCGCCCTGGCCACCCGCCGTGGGGCGCGTGGCGGCGATGAAGTACGCGCCCGGGTTGATGTGCTCGATCTGGTAGCGACCTTGCGCGTCCGTCTTGGCGCTGAGCGACATCGAGTACTCCTGGCCGAGCGATTCACCTTGCAGGCTGACGACGCTGCCGGGCAGCGGTGCTCCGCTGGGTCCGCGCACGATGCCGGAGACGGTGGCGCCCGCGTTGACGATGACGTCGCCGACGTTCGTCTCCTGGCCGTCCGTGACCTCGATGTGCTTCATCGCCCGCTTGGCGTGGGCGGTTGGCTCGACCATGATCAGGTAGGTCGTCTTGGTGAGGTTCGGGACCGTGAACTCACCCTTGTCGTTCGTGCGGACGGTGACCTTGGACGCGACGCCGGGGAAGCTGTCGCCGAGCATGAGGTCGAACGGACCGCCGGTCCACTCGTTGCTGCGCGTGGTGATCTTGGCCTTGGCGACCGGGCGACCTTGCGTGTCGAGGACCCGTCCGCGGATCCGTCCACCGGGAGTCACCATGATCTTGACGCCGGTGTAGTCCTGGCCTTGCACGATCTCGAGCGTGTCCGACAGGCTCGTCGCATAACCGGGCGCCGAAGCACCGATGATGTAGTTGCCCGGACGGTTGCCCTGGATGGGGCAGATCATGGAGAACTCGCCGTTCTCGTCCGTGAACTCCTGGGGGCGACCGACCTGGACCGACGTGTCCGGCGATTGGTCCGCGCGGCGCAGTTGCAACGTGAAGCGACGCATCGGCTGGCCTGTGCCCGCGTCGACGACCTGGCCCGTGATGCGGGGCAGGGACTCGAGGCGGATCTGGATGGACATGTCACCGGCTTCGGCACGCATCACGCTGGCGACGCGGTAGCCATCGGCCTTGGCACGGACGGCGTAACTGCCCTCCGGGACGTCCAGCATGATCCACTTGCCGTCGGCGTCGGTGACCGTCTGCGTCTGGGTGGGCGTGTTGCGATCGCCGATCGAGAACGCCATGACCTCGACGCCCTTGACGGGCTGGTCGGTCGCGTCGAACACCTGGCCCCCGAGGGCCATGGCCACCTTGAGCGTCACGTCGCGGACGACGTCCTCCTTGAGGCCGATGTTGATCTGTCGGATGGCGACGGTGCCGTAGCCGTCGGCGGTGACGGTCATCTGGTAGTTGCCCGTCGCGAGGTTCGGGAAGCCGTAGTTGCCTTCGACGTCCGAGCCCATGTTCACGATGTTCGGATCGTCCTCACCGCCGGAGGAACCCGCGAGCACGGTGGGTCGCAGGTTCAGCTTGGCGCCGTCGATGCGGTTGCCCTCCACGTCGCGCACGATGCCGTAGAGGCGCACGCCCGGGACGAGGGTGATGGGCTGCTCGGTGTTCGTGTTGCCCTCGTAGACCGTGATGTGGCCCTGCTCGACGGGGCTGTAGTCGGCATGACGCACGAGGAGCGCGTAGCCGTCGAAGGCCTCGACGTCCTCGAAGAAGAACTTGCCGGCCGCGTCCGTCTTGGTATGCACGTCCTTGGTGCGATCGGGCGGGGTGTCATCGGCGAAGAACCAGTTCGCGGTCGAGGCGCGCGTCAGCGTGACGTTCGCGCCCTGGATCCCGTTGCCGTTCCCGTCGATCACGCTGCCGCCGAGGTTGCCTTGACCCTCGATCGTGTTCGCCCCAGTGATGCCCTCAGCCGTGAGGGCGGTCGAGGCCGGATCCGAGGCACCCTCGCGGGCTCCGTTGGTCTCTCCACCTTCGAGAACGACCGGCGCGTCGGGCTCGGAGATCTCGGGGTTGTTCTGTTCGGTGACGGTGTTGGCCAGGCCGCCGCCTGTGTTCGGATCGTCCGAGCTGAAGGGATCCAGGGCCAGGATGAGGGCACCCAGGGCACCCAACACGAGGATGAGGACGAGAAGCGGTCGCATGAGAGGGTCTCTTCTGAGAGAAAAACGTGATCTGAGGAGTCGTCGCGGGCTACGGGGTCGCGGCGTACGACGTCTGGACGGGTGGGGAAGAAAGTTCTTCCCGGCAAGAGGAGCGAATCAGCTCTGACTCGTGGCGGCCTTGCCATCCACGCTGCGCTCGGGAAGATCCAGCGCCGTGGGCCAGATGCTCTCGAGGGGCGTCATGGTTCCCAGGAAGTAGCAGAACAGCAGCAGTTCGAAGTCCATCTTCCGGTTCACGTGGAGCGTGGCCTTGCGGAATCCGAGCTTGAAGTTGGCCACCTCGCCGGTCTTGGTCGCCATCAGGCGCCATCCGGAGCGCAGTCCCAGCTGGGGGACCAATCGGTGCTTCTTGCTGCCGGCCTCGATCTGGATCTGGCGTTGCGCGACGTGCCAGCGCAGCGACGAGGCCAGCCATTCGCGGCTCTCGGTCCAAACCGAGAATTGAGCGCGCAGCAGCCCGGGGTCACGTCGGATCGAAAGGACTTCGCCCTGTTCGGGGCGGTACTCGCCTCCGACGACCATGCTCCACTTGTTGCGGCGTACGGTCAGCGTGCCGAGGGTGCGCCCCTCGGAGTCCAGGACTTCGTGTCGTTTGGTCCAGAACCCACGAACGCGGGTGCGGAAACTTTGGATGGGATCGGCCATGTGCAGGGGAGGAACCGGGGTCGAAACGAGTTCGATCCACAGGGGACCTCGCCACAGGTTACCCCGTTCCGGGGGGTGAGGGGGTGGTTTCGCCGACACCTGCCGGTGGGGGCGTCCCGCATCGGGTCCGCGCTAGGAACCCTCGATCCGGATCCACGTTCCACGCCTTCTGCTGCGGAATGGGCGCCGTGTCCCAGGACGATCGTTGGCCCCCTGCGTGGACCCGGGTCGGGTCCTCTGGACCGCTCGATCGGACCGTGGTTCCACCCCGTGGTTCCACCCCGTGATTCAATCCAGCGAGCCGAGGGCCTCGATCGAGGCCCTCACCGCGGCCACCGCGCCCGCGATCTCGGATTCCGTCGTCTCGTGGCTGGTCGAGAAGCGCAGCGTGCGCGTCGCGTCCTCTTCGCTGCGTCCCATCGCCAGGAGCACAGGGGACGGGCCGCGCCGCTTCGCGTCACAGGCCGATCCGGCGGAGGCCGCGACGCCCGCTTCGCCCAACAACATCAGTAGCGTGTCCGCATCGACCGTGGGGAAGGTGATGCTGGTCGTGTTGGGCACGCGGGGTTGGCTGGCGCCATTGGTGTTCGCGCCCGGCACGGCGGCCAGGATCTCGGTCTCGAGTCGATCCCGCAGCCCTCGCATGCGCTCCAGCGCGTCGGCATCGGTCCCGTGCATCCGGGCCGTCTCGGCAGCGCAGCCCATGCCGATCGCGCCGGGCACGTTCTCGGTTCCGGCGCGCCGCTCCGCTTCCTGGGGGCCGCCGACGACGAGGGCCTCGAACGGCGCGCCGCTGCGCACGTACAACGCGCCAACGCCCTTGGGGCCGTGGAACTTGTGTGCGGCGAGCGAGGCGTAGTCGGCGCCGAGCGCGCGCACGTCCAGCGCACCCTTGCCGGGCATCTGGACCGCGTCCAGGTGGAAGCGTGCTCCGGCGCTCCGGCAGGCCTCGCCGACTCCCGACAGGTCGGTGCAGACGCCCGTCTCGTTGTTGGCGAGCATCAGCGAGACCAGGGCCGTGCGCTCGTCGAGCGCGGCGAACAGCGCGTCGCGATCCAGCCGACCCTCGCGGTCGACGTCGATCTGGACCCACTCGAAGCCCTGTTCGGACAGGTGCCTGGCGCTCGCCTTGGCGGCGCTGTGTTCCACTGTCGAGGTGAGGATCCGGGTTCGACCGTTCGCAGCGCGGGCGGCGGCCCCGATGGCCGACTGGATGCTCTCGGTGCCGCCCGAGGTGAACGTCACCTCGTCGGCCCGCTCGGCGCCGAAGAGCCGCGCGACCTGTCCGCGGGCCTTGCGCAACGCATCCGCCACCGCCTCGGCGGCCGGATACGGGGAGGAGGGGTTGTGGAAGTGCTCCCGGTAGTAGGGGAGCATGGCCTCGACCACCTGGCTGGAGGGCCGCGTGGTGGCGTTGTTGTCGAGGTAGATGGAGGACATGGCGCCCGCGGCTTCCCTTTCGTCGGATTCACGGGGAAGGGTCCCCATCGCCGGTGCCCCGCGGCCCTAAGCTGGGGCCAATCTAGTCCACGCCAGCGGACGTCGTCCAGGGACGGCACGCGGCGCGCCCCAAGACGATGCCCCCATGAAGAGCGACCTGTTGATCGCCCGCGAGACCGAAATGGTCCCGATCGGGCGCGTGGCCGAGGATCTCGGCCTCCCCGCCGAAAGTTTGACCTCGTACGGTCCTTGGAAGGCCAAGGTCGACCATCGACTCGGGTCCGAACCGCCGCGGAAAGGGGGCAAGTACATCCTGGTCACCGCGATCACACCAACGCCCGCGGGCGAGGGCAAGACCGTGCATACCATCGGCCTGTCGCTGGCGTTGAACCGCATCGGCAAGCAGGCCATCGCGACGATCCGCCAGCCCTCGATGGGCCCGGTCTTCGGGATCAAGGGCGGCGCGGCCGGCGGCGGTCACAGCCAGGTCGTGCCGATGGAGGACATCAACCTGCACCTGACCGGGGACTTCCACGCGGTCACGGCGGCGAACAACCTGCTCGCGGCGGCGGTCGATACGTCGATGCTGCTCGACAACCCGTTGCAGCTCGACCCCGAGAACATCTCGTGGAAGCGCGTCGTCGACGTGAACGACCGAGGTCTGCGTCAGATCCGCGTCGGGTTGGGTGGCACCAAGAACGGCGTGCCGCGCGACACGGGCTTCGACATCACCTCGGCCTCCGAGATCATGGCGATCCTCGGGTTGGCCAGCGATCTCAAGGACATGCGCGCACGGCTCGGACGGATCCGCGTCGGGTTGGACCTCAAGGGTGCGCCCGTCGATGCCGAGGCCGTCGGAGCCGCGGGCGCGATGGCGGCGCTCCTGCGCGATGCGCTCGATCCGACGTTGATGCAGACCACCGAAGGGACGGCCGCGTTCGTCCACACGGGGCCGTTCGCCAACATCGCCCACGGCAACAGCTCGGTCGTCGCCGACCGCGTCGCCGCGCGCTTCGCCGACTATGTCGTGACCGAGGCCGGGTTCGGCGCGGACATGGGCGCCGAGAAGTTCTTCAACATCAAGTGCCGCACGTCGGGCATGACGCCGGATGCGGCGCTGCTGGTCGCGACGGTGCGGGCGTTGAAGACGCACTCGGGTGCTTACGACGTGAAGCCCGGCCGGCCGCTGCCCGAGGACCTCTTCGAGGAGAACCTCGAGACGTTGGAGGCGGGCTGTTCGAACCTGGAGGCCCAGATCGCCAACCTGCGCACGCACGGTGTTCCGGTCGTGGTCGCGGTCAACCGCTTCCCCTCCGACTCGGACGCCGAGGTCGAGCTGGTGCGCCAGCGCGCCATGGCCGCCGGTGCCCGTGCCGCCGAGATCAGCGAGGTCCACGCCAAGGGCGGCGCAGGTGGTGAGGCGATCGCCCACGCGATCGTCGCAGCCGCCGAGTCGGGCGAGGCGGATTTCCGGCACCTCTACGACGAGCAGAACCCCCTGCAAGCCAAGATCGAAACGCTGGCGAACTGCTTGTACGGCGCGGACTCCGTGCTGTTCGAGCCGCGGGCCCTGGAGCAGCTGCAACGCTTCGAAGCGGAGGGCTTCGGCCACCTGCCCGTGTGCGTGGCGAAGACCCAGTACAGCCTGTCCCACGACCCTTCGCTGAAGGGCCGGCCGTCCGGGTTCGAGTTCCCGATCCGTGAGCTGCGGTTGGCAGCGGGGGCAGGGTTCGTGGTCGCCTACGCCGGCGAGGTCCTGACGATGCCTGGCCTCGGACGGACGCCCGCTTACAAGCAGGTGGATCTGGACGACGAGGGGCAGATCGTGGGACTCTTCTAGGGCGCCCTGGTCGAGCATCTGGAATCCGCCCGCAGCACATCCCAAGAAGGGACTTCATCCTGATCTTCAGGAGACCCACATCATGATTGGATTATTCGACCCCATCTACTGGCTCTTCATCCTGCCCCCGCTGGCCCTGGCGCTCATCGCTTCGGCGCGGGTCAAGACCACGTTCAAGAAGTTCGACAAGGTCGCCACCTCGAGCGGCATGACCGGGGCGCAGGCCGCGGCAGCCGTCGCACGCGCCGGCGGTGCCGAGGTCACGATCGAACGCACCAAGGGCTTCCTGACGGACCACTACGATCCGCGCACGAAGACGCTGCGACTCTCGGCCGCTGTCTACGACGGACAGTCCGTGTCGGCCGTCGCCGTGGCCGCGCACGAGGCCGGTCACGCGATCCAGGACGTCAAGAGCTACCCCTGGTTGCGCATGCGCTCGAGCTTGGTGCCCGCGACGATCCTCGGATCCAACAGCTGGTTCATCGTGTTCCTCGTGGGCGCCTTCATGACCATCGAGCCGTTGATGATCATCGGCGTCGTTCTGTTGGGCCTGACCGTGGTCTTCCAGATCGTGACGTTGCCGGTCGAGTTCGATGCCTCGAACCGCGCCAAGGCCGTGCTGACCGAGGCCGGGATCGTCGTGACCGACCGCGAGCGCGATGGTGTGGCTTCGGTGCTGAACGCGGCGGCGATGACTTATGTCGCGGGCGCGATCATGTCGCTGATGACGCTGCTGTACTACGCCTCGATCCTGATGGGTCGCGACTGATCGGCGGCGAGGCACCAGCTGGGGAGAGCGATCTCCACGGTTCGACCTTCAGGGGCGCCCCATTCGGGCGCCCCGTTCGCATTCCCGGGCGCGTCGCGCGAGCTCCCCGGAATCGCGGCTGCGGGTCGACGCCTCGGATCGCTATGGTGTTGCGCATGGATCTCCTGCGCATCGACTACACGAACGTCCTCGCCGGTTCGATCGGCGCGGAGCACGGCATCGACGAGGCTTGGCTGCGCGGGTTCGCCGACGAGTCCGCGACGGCTCTCGCCGCGGTCCAGGCGCGCCGCACGACGGACCTGCGCTGGCTCGATCTGCCCCACGCGAAGGACGTTCACCAGTCGATCCTCGACTACGCGGCTTCCGTCCAAGGACGCTTCGAGAACGTCGTCGTGCTCGGCATCGGCGGGTCCGCGTTGGGCAACCGCGCGCTGCACACGGCGCTGAACAGCCCGTTCCACGAGTTGCTGCCGCCCGAGGGGCATCCGCGGTTGTTCGTCCTGGACAACGTCGATCCGGATCTCGTCGGTGAGTTCCTGGAGTCGATCGATCCGACGACGTGCCTGTTCAACGTGATCTCCAAGTCCGGAAGCACGGCCGAGACCATGAGTCAGTTCCTGATCTTCCGGCGCGCCTTGATCGAAGCGCTGGGCGAGGAGGCGCACGTCGAGCACGTCGTGGTGACGACGGACGCGGAGCACGGTGTGTTGCGTCCGATCGTCGAGCAGGCGGGCTACGCCTCGTTCGTCGTCCCCGAAGGCGTCGGTGGTCGTTTCAGCGTGCTCAGCCCCGTCGGCCTGTTGTCGAGCGCCCTCGTCGGCATCGACACGGCCGGACTGCTCCAGGGCGCCGCGGACATGGACGCGCGCTGCCGGACCTCGGACCTGTTCGAGAACCCAGCCCTCATGTACGCGGCGATCCAGCACTGGATGCAGAACGTGGCGGGGCGGCCGATCGCGGTCACGTT
>JAJDEX010000191.1 GCA_029259575.1 Planctomycetota bacterium
GTCCTCGGACGCCTCGGTTCCGATTCCAAGGTGTCTCCCCCCGCCGCATCACACACCTTCACCCGCACGAGTCCGATGGAGCGCCGACTTTGAGCTTCTTCAAGCCGATGGAATGGGCCTTTGGCCACCTCTCCGTCGATATGGGCATCGACCTGGGAACCGCGAACACTCTGGTCTGTGCCAGAGGACGCGGAATCATCCTGAACGAGCCCAGCGTCGTCGCCGTCAAGAAAGGGACCAACGAGGTCCTGCTCGACGGGATGGCCGTTGGCAACACCGCCAAGGCCATGCTGGGCAAGACGCCCGGTTCGATCGAGGCGGTTCGCCCGCTGAAACACGGCGTGATCGCCGACTTCGACGTGACGGAGAAGATGCTCCGGTACTTCATCACCAAGGTCCACGACGGCCGACACTGGGTGAAGCCCCAGGTGGTGATCGCGGTGCCCGTGGGGATCACGCCCGTCGAACGCCGTGCCGTGATCCACTCCGCCGAGCGCGCTGGCGCACGCCGCGTGTACCTGATCGACGAGCCGATGGCTGCGGGTATCGGCTGCGAGATGCCGGTCACCGAAGCGCGCGGTTCGCTCGTCGTCGACATCGGTGGAGGCACGACCGAGATCGCCGTCCTGTCGTTGGCCGGTGCCGTCGTCTCGACGTCCCTGCGCATCGCGGGCGATGAGATGGACGACGCGCTGATCAACCACCTGCGCCGTCATCACAACCTGTTGATCGGTGAGCTCTCCGCCGAACGCATCAAGCTGACCATCGGGTCGGCCTCGCCGATGAAGCAGGAGCTCTCGATGGAGGTCAAAGGGCGCGACTCGATCACGGGTCTGCCGCGCCGCACGACGGTCACCTCGATCGAGATTCGCGAAGCGCTGCAGCATCCGGTGCGCCTCATCTGCGAAGCGATCCGTGGCGTGCTCGAGGAAGCGCCGCCCGAGATCTCGGCCGACCTCTACGACTCGGGCATCACGCTCGTCGGCGGTGGGGCACTGCTCTTCGGGATGGCGGAAGCGATCTCCGAGCACCTGGGCGTTCCCAGCTATGTCGCCGACGATCCGCTCACCGCGGTGGCGCGTGGAACCGGGATCTTCCTCGACAAGCTCGACGTGTTCTCGCGCGTGCTGTCGGCGGACGAGGTCGACTGATCTTCAGACCGACGGGATTCGGCCGTAATCACGTCGATTCCACCCCAAAGCGGGGGGCCCGGATCCTTGGACCGGACCCCCCGCTTTCGTAGCCTGAGGTCCGCGGCGCGGCCTTCGTCCCAGGGTGCGCGCCGGTGGGGCACACGAGGGGAATCATGGGCGCTCGCCGAATACGAACCATCGAAGGAATCTGTCTGTTGGGCCTCGTGGTCCTCGCCCTGCGCCCCGTTCCGGCGGTGGAGCGGGCGCTCGACACGTTGCTCGTGACGTCGCGTTGGTTGCCCGAGTTATCGATCCCGCTGGAGCGGGTGCAGGCTGCCGCGGCTTCGTCCGCTGGATCCGCAACGCGCGAGCGGGAAGAACGCGCGCGCGTCGCTCTGGAGACCGCGCTGCAAGACGTCTCCGCGCCGCCGCTCGAGCTGCGCCAGCGCATGGACATGGATCGTCGCGGGATCGATTGGGTGCATGCCGAAGTGCTGACGCGTTCGCAACGCAGCCTCGACACACTGCTCGTGCGCGTGGCGGATCCGGACCTGATCGAGTTGAACCAACCCGTCGTCAGCGGTGACGTGTTCGTCGGCAAGGTGACGCGCGCCCCGAACCCGGCCGCGATCGGTGACGCGGCGCACATCGCCGAAGTCACGTTGGTGACGTCACGCACGTTCCGTGTCGGCGCCCAGGTGCAAGAGCGTGACGATCCGTTCGGCGCCTGGGAGGACGTGCCGCGCAGCATGCTCGTCGTCGGTGGCGTCGTCGACGCGCCCCTGGAGAAAGGGATCCTCCTGGGCGCGCACACCCCGCAGAACCGCAGCCTCGTTCGGGGCCGCGTCGTCGTGTCCGAATCCAGCGAGACGGTGCGCGGCTCCTCGATCGAATCGCTGCACCTGGCGAACGGCTTCCGCTTGGGTGCTCAGGTCGCCGAGGTCGACGCTCGCCAGCAACGACTCGCCGGCATTCAGCCCGCGCTCGACTACGCGACCGGTGTCTATCAACTGACCATTCTCGTGCAGCGCTCGACCCCGCCGCGCGCGCCCGAGGACCCGATCGCGGCCTTGCCCTGGCGACCCGGGCGTCTGCTGCTGCGCGGGGACACCTCGGCCACGCGCGAGGGGCGCAAGCTGGGGCGTGGATTCGACACGGGCGTCGAGGCCGGCGCGGCGTTGGCGGACGGCGTGCGCCTGGTGGGCCGCGTGAGTCGCGCCGGAATCGGTTGGAGCGACCTGGCGTTGCTCGGCGACGCCGGCCTCACCCTGCCGGGGTTGGCCGCGCTCGGATCCGAGGACGACCCGACGCCCTTCGCGATGGGGGACCTGGTGTCCCTCGGTCGGGAGTCGAACGGGAACTTGCGCATGCGTTGGGACGCGGTCCAGCCGTTGCTCGATCCGGCGACCGGAGAGCCGGCGACGGTGGCCATCAACGCCTCGGTCTGGTCGGGTTCGGGTTCCACGGGCCTACCGCGCGGCCTGTTGCTGGGGACCAGCACGTTGCCTCCCGGCGTCGGACCGCACGAGTTGATCCTGGTGCCGCCTCCCGGCGTCCACGAACTGCGCGACCTGAACGTCGTCAGCGGGGGGGCCGCCGAATGAACGGCAGTCGCTTCATCGCACTCCTGATGCTGGCCATCTGGGGCAGCTGGATGTGCGCGGGCCAGGCGCTGTTCGCCGCGACCACGTGGACGGGAGGATTCTCGCCGGACGGTTCGCTCGTGCTGCTGGTCATGGTCGCCGGCGCGCTCCCGCGCCAGGAGGGCTTCGGCGCCGCGATCGTCATCGGCCTCGCTCGCGTCGCCCACACCGTCGACCCCCCGGTCGCCGTGCTGGCCTCCAGCATCCTCGCCCTGATCGCAGCTCGCAGCGTGCGGCGCGTCGTCGACTTCGACCTCCCGATGGCGCGTGCGGGCGCTGCTGGCCTCGCGGCGTTGGTCGTGACGCTCTGGTTGGGGCTGGTCCATGCCGCGCGCGCGTCCGCGTCGGGCGCCGGAGGTGCGGGTGAACGCCTGACCGATTCCTTGCTGACCGCTCCGGCGGCCGCCCTGTCCGCTGCGGTGCTGGCCCTGGCCTTCGGTCCGGTCCTGTTGCGGTTGCCCGGCTTGACCCCACTGCGCAAGCGGCGCTGGTAGGACGAACATGTTCCAACTCCGTCGCACCGGCCCGTTGCTCGCGGCCTTCTTCCTGTGCCTGTTCGTGCTGGCGATCCGTCTGTACGAGATCCAGGTCGACGAACACGACATCTGGGCGGGCGAAGCGGCCAAGCTCTCGCGTCACTCCGAGGTCGTCCCGCACATCCGCGGACAGATCCACGATCGGCACGGGCGCGTGCTCGTGCGCGACGAGGACGCCTACGAGCTCGAATTCGTCTGGCGTGACTTCCGCCGTGAACATCCGTTGGGCATCGTCGCGAAAGCGTGGTCGCTCCTGGCGGGTCGTCCGGTGCCGTTGCAGGAGGCGCGCGAGAGCCTGGTGCCGATGGGCATCGCGCTCACCCTGCTTTCGCCCGACGACCTGCGCGACTTCGCGAACGGCGAAGGTCTGACGTTCGGAGGCCAGCGCGTCCTACCGGCCGATGCGGGATCCGAACGAGCTCGCAAGGAAGCCGCCGGTCTGTTGTGGCGCGACGCGCGGGCCGGGGAGGCCGAGTTCTACGTCCATCAACTGCTGAACGTCACGAAGCGCGAGACGCGCGCCTTGAAGCAGTTGGACAAGGACGCGTGGTCGGACAAGAGCTTCCTGCAGCGCGTGGCCCAAGTGCGCGAGGCGTATCGCGGCCGCCCCAGCGACGCGCGCTAGATCGAGCTCGTGATCGCTGTCGAGACACGCCTGGCAGGATCGATGGAACACCTGCAGCAGTTGGCGCTCGCCGTCAGCCTGGACCTGACCGTGGACGAGCGCGAGGTGCGCGCCGCGCGCTACCTGCCCCTCGACGATCCCAAGGGCTTCATCGATCCTCTGGGCGCGTTGGTCGCCGACATCGAACACCTGCGCCAGGACGTCGAGGACGCGACCGCCGATCGGTTGTTCCGCGAGGCCGCGGGCTTCTCGTCGGCGCGGCTGTCGCCCGAGAACTTGATGCGGCTCGACCTGGATTGGCTGCGGCGCACGATGCAGTGGGACGCGGCGCGACTGCACGATTGGTGTGTCGCGCGCGGCGATGCGTTCTCGCAAGGCTCGCCGTTGTTGGCGGCGTACGTATTCGCCCAAGTGAAGAACGACCCGCGGGTGCGAGGTCGGAAGAAGGAACATCGCGAGGTCCACGAGACGTTGCTGGACTGTCTGGCCGAGCCGTTCTACCGCCACGCTCGACGTCCCGGGGATGCGAGTCCTTCGCGCTCCTGGCGCACGGTCGAGGACCCGATCGTGTTGACGAACCTGCCGGAACTGTTGGAGCGTGGGGACGAACTCGAGCGCTCCATGCTGGTCGACGTGCTCGACTTCGAGGACGAGGACTTGCGCGCACTGCCGTACAGGAGTCTCGACACCGTGAAGTCCGTGCTCAGCGGATTGCGCGACGTGCCTCCGTTCAACCTCGCCGACCATCACCGGGTCGATCCGACGCAGGGTGGGCGTCCTCCGCGCACGTGGGACGACCACATCAGGGGACTGGCCGATCTGATGGTGGGCAACCAGATCGAGTACGGTCCGGACCAGTTGGAAACGGTCGAGAGCGCGCTGCTCGCCTGGGACTTCGCGTTCCAGGAACGCATCGCGCAAGCGCTCGACGCGTGCGAGCCTCCGGTCGCGCTGCGCAAGGCGCGCATCAAGGGCGCCCAGAAGGAACGCGAGCACCTGATCAAGGACTACTCGACGCGCCCGCGACGGTTGATGCGCTCACCGGGTTACGACCTGGTCCAGTTGATCAGCCGTTACCCGGCCGAGCACGCGGGCTTCCACGTGCGCACCGTGACGCGTCGCGTGGCGGTCACGACCGACGACGGCTTCGTGCGCAAGCGCGGTATCGACTTCCAGGATCCGAATCGCGTCCTTCTGGCGCGTTCCATCGTCGGGTCCGTCCGACCGCCCAGCCTCGTGCACGTGCTTGAGAGCAGCTTTCACAAGGACGAGCGCCGGCGTCTCGAGGCGCAGCCCGAATGGACCCAGCAGGAACGCGAGACCCTCGAGGGTCTGGGCAGTCGCGAGATGCACGAAAGCGACCGCGTGGGCAGCCTTGGAGCTGAAGCGGCGTTCGATCAGGTCCTGTCCGGCAGCAGCGGCTATCGCGCGACCGGCGGATTGACCGAGCGCGCCGAAGGGCGAGGCCTGGCCTATCGTGCGCCGCGTGACGGCCAGGACGTCTGGTTGACGTTGGACACCGATCTGCAGCTTCACGCGCAGCAGACGCTGGAGCGCCCGAGTTTCGGGGACAAGGCTGACGTCGATCAGGAGTGGATCAAGTCGCCGGTCGGCGGCCTGTTCTTGATGACCGTGAAGGGCGAGGTCCTGGTCGCCGCGTCCGCACCCAGCCGCCACTTCGAGGAAGAGGCGGACTGGATCCTGAACCTCGGCCAGATCGACGATCAACGCCTGCACCCGACCGAGCGCATCTTCCTGCGCCCGCTGTCCACCCCGCCCGGTTCGACGATGAAGCCGCTGGTCGCCTGGTGGGCGATGAGCACGGGGCTGCACGGTGAGAACGGACTCTGGCACCTGGATCCGAACGACGATTCCGTGACGTGCGTGAAGGCACGCAGCGACTTCAACCGGCACGTGCGCTGCCATGGATATCACAGGGACCACGTCGATCTGCGTAGAGCGCTGCTGCACTCCTGCAACGCCTACTTCGCGTACTTGGGTCGCCGCGGCAGCACCCAGGACTTCCGCGACATGGTCCGGACGTACGGCATGCTCGCGTCGACGGGGGCCTGGGGGGTCGACGACTCCGGCGCCGAGGACGAAGGGGACAGCTTCTGGAAGATCCGGATGCGCCACGAGGACACGAACCAGTTCAACGAGGTCTGGAAGGAACCGACCCAGGGCTTCGGCGAGCAGGAGCGTGAGCTCTTCGCCAACGGCCTGTCCGTGTTCGACGCGTCCCCGGCTCACCTCGGACGCGCGTACGCCGCGCTCGCCACGGGCACCCTGCCGCAACTGCGCCTCGTGCGCCGGGTGGGGGACACGAACCTGACCGATGAGCCCGGCACCGACCTGACCGATCCGGACAACGCCTTCCCGCTGTCCGAGGTCCACCGCAAGCGCATCGCCGAGCTCCTCGTCGACGTCGTCAACGTCACGGGCGCGTCGGCCAACGGGAAGGGGCTCGGCAAGGACGACCTTGAGTTCCAGCTCGCCTGCAAGACGGGCAGCGCCGACTACAGCCTCGGGAAGGGCCAGGAGGGTCTGAAGGACCCGAAAATGCGCAAGCGCACCTGGCTCGCCGGATGGTTCCCGGCCGAGGATCCCCAGTACGTGATCGTCGCCTACGTGCACGACACCTCGGTGACGTCCAGCAAGAGCGCCGTGCATCTTGCGTCTCAGTTCTTGGACAACAAGTTGCTCGAGAACCTCGTGCGCTTCGGCCCGGACGGGGACAAGGACCAATGATCGGCAGCCTCGATCCGCGCCAGATCTTCTCGCGCCGCAGCGTGCGTTGGTACGCCGTCGACTGGCACATCCTGCTGGTCGCGCTGGTTCTCGTTGCGATCGGACTCGTGCTGCAGAGCGCGATGGACGCTGCGGAACCGTTGCGCACGGCGGGTGGCGTCGACTACGCCGGCCACAAGAAGAAGGTGCTCCTGACGCTGCCGTTGGTGGGGCTGGGGATGTGCCTGCGACCCGGTTGGTTGCGTGCGCATGCGCGGTTCCTGTACGTGCTGTCGTTGATGCTCGTGGCCGCCGTGTGGGTCGTCGGCGTCGAGCGCAACAATGCACGCCGCTGGATCCCCGTTCCCGGCTTCGACCTGCAACCCAGCGAGCTCGCCAAGCTCGGACTGACTCTGATGCTGGCGGCGATGCTCGCCAAGAACCGGTTCGAGACGTTGAGCGACACGTTCTGGCCGCTCATCGCGTTGGTGATTCCGTTGGGCATGGTCGCGGCCCAGCCCGACCTGGGGACCGCGTTGACCCTGGTGCCCATCACGCTCGGACTGCTGTATCTCGCGGGTGCTTCAGGGACGCGTATCGCCACGCTCGTCGTCACCGGCGCGTTGGTCGGGTGGACCGCGCATTCCGCAGGCTTGGTCCAGGACTATCAGCTGCGCCGCGTCGAGACGTGGGCCGCTTCGTTCGACCCCGAGACGCTCGTCGACGAGAAGCACGGCCCCGCGTACCACACGTATCAAGCGCGCGTCGTGATCGGCAACGGCAGCCTCTGGGGGCGTGGGCTCGGCAACGGAGTGGCGAACGAGGTCCGGCACCTGCCCGAACGGGACAGCGACTCCGTGTTCGCGGTCGTCGCCGAGGAGTTCGGTTGGTTCGGTGCGATGGGGTTGATCGCGCTCTATGCGCTCCTACCGATCCTGCTGCTGATCTCGGCGTCGCGACAACGGGACCGCTTCAGTCGGCTCGTGGTCGGAGGCGTGGCGCTGTACTTCGGCTGCCACCTGGTGATCCACATCGCGGTCAACGTCGGCATGCTGCCGATGACCGGCTTGACCTTGCCGTTCCTGTCGGCGGGAGGCTCGTCGTTGCTGGCCAGCTTCCTGGCGTTGGGCGTCGCGCTCGGCCTGTCCGCGCACCACGAACGCGCACTCGACGCCGACGCGTTCCGGCCTTACTGATTCTGCCGATCCTATGGGCGCGGGCCCGACGGGTCGTGCGCGCGGCCACCGAAGCGGCGCCAGGCGAAGTAGGTCACGATGCCCAAGCTCAAGGGGATCAACCCGATGCGCGTCACCGACCACGGCTGCGACTCGAGGT